>NZ_NKRG01000002.1 GCF_003351105.1 Thermosipho africanus Ob7 | reverse complement strand
TATACTCCATCATCAATAGGACTTGTAGGAACAAATGGGTTACCATCTTTTGTAACATAAACATCTGCATCTATGTAAGCATCAAGTCCATTGTAATCTGCATATGGAATTACGTTGACAGGAGCATTGGAGTCAAGTGTGAAAGTTAATACATCAACATCACCTGTTTGAGTATAGTCACAAATATCAAAATCAGCGATTAACCATTCATAATCAAGATCCATCCATTGATGGACAAAAATTGTGATGGAAGAATCAATAGTATATTCTTCCCAATCACATCCCGGTACATGTACAGAAGTTGCATCGGCAAAAATAAATAAAGCAAATAAACTTAATAAAGTAATTAACATCTTTCTCATAGTTTCCCCTCCTTAGTTTTTGTGGTTCTTATATAATTTCTTACCTTTCCTCCTTTCTTAAGAAATTAATTACATAACAACAGCACTTTTTTTGTCTTTATTTTTCTTCTGTAAATTGATAATACTACATTAATATAAATTAAAACCTAAGATGCAGTCAAATTATTACTCAATATAAAATTAATTATATAATTTACATGATATAATTAGCTTGAAAGAAGGTGAGAGCATAAAAGTTATTACATTTGGAGATTTTTTAATTTCAGAGTTGAAAAACACGCATTTTTCTCCCAAAGAGTCAGAAATTCTTGCTTTTGTTATTTACAAAAAACATGTAAGTGTTGAAAATGTATTAGAAAATGTGTGGGATATTAATCAGATGCCATGCCGAAATGATATAACAGTATTTTTTTCTAAAATAAATAAAAAGTTAAAAAATATTGCAAGATTAAATACTAAAGATTCTATAGTTTCTGTTGTACCTAATAAAATAGAAACAGATTTTGAAAACTTTGAAAGATTATCTTTGGTTTCTTTAGATAAAAAAGATACAAAGTCTTTAAAAAAAGCATTTGATATATACAATGGAGATTTTTTACCATCAATTTCTTCTGATTGGGCTTTATCAGTAAGAATGTATTATAGGGAAGCATTTTTTGAAGTGGGTAAATACTTGGTTTATAGTGAAACAAATGTATCAAATGAAATGATCTATTTGAAAAAGATGATAGATTTGGGGTTAGATTATAACGTGGTAAAATTGATAGTTGAGGAAATAGAAAAAAGATATGAATTTGATTTAGTCTATGAGGATTTTTTTGACTATGTATTGTTGAAGAATAAACTGATGAGATTTTCATCATATATAGGAATGGTTATAATTTTTGACAAAGAATTTCCTTTGGAGGATAATATAAGAAAAGGAGATATTATTTTAAAAATAGATACCTTAACATATAAAATTTTAATCGAGAGAAATTGGAAGTTATCAAAAGAAAAAGATGTAGAACTTTTTTTAGCAAAACTAAAAGATAAAAATGCAAAGATAAAAAAAGTAGAAATTATTTAACTAGGGAGGGACTATTTAAGATGCTACTAGTTTCAAAAGAGTTTACGTTTGACGCAGCACATAACCTTGTAAAGTATCATGGAAAATGTGAAAAGTTGCATGGACACACATATAAACTAGTAGTTACCGTTGCTGGTGAGAAAGATGAGGAAGGTATGGTTATAGATTTTTTAGAACTAAAGCGTATTATTAAAGAAAAAGTTTTAAATAGATTAGATCATTCATATATAAACGAAATAATTCCACAACCGAGTGCGGAAAATATTGCTGAGTGGATTTGGAAACAATTGGAGACCGAATTACACAGTGAAAGATATTTCTTGTATGAAATAAAAGTATATGAAACGCCTACTTCATACGTAACATTAAAAAAGAATATGTAAACTACTTTTTTATACTTTCGTATAAATCATTAATCATCTTTGCAACAGCGTAAATTACAACTAAAAATTCCAGTCTTCCAGTAAACATTGCAATAGTAAGTGTCCACATTGCTCCAAGAGGCATATTTGGTGAAGTAATTCCGGAAGATAATCCTACGCCGTTCATTGCGGAAGCAAATTCAAACATGGATTGAGTTAGATTATAACCATAAGAGCTTAGTATTAAACTTCCCACGAAAAATGTGAAGAAATACATTGAAAAAACTAGAAAAATTTCTTTAATATCTTCATTCTTTATAAAATTTTTATTTTGCCCTTTCCAAGCAGATATTTTAGTAACACTTTTTGATGGCAGAAGAAATTCCTTTACAGAATGTAGTAATACCTTGATAGTCACCCAGATACGATATTGTTTTAATCCACCAGCGGTTGAATCCATACCACCACCGGCCATCATTAATGAAGTAAGTATAAACATTCCTAATCCAAAATTGATCCATAAAGGATTTGTCAAATCCACTGTTGAAAAACCTGTACCTGTTAGCGCAGACGTAGTTTGAAATAAAGACTCTCTAAAACCCTGTGAAAAGGTAGAAAATACTTTTCCAATACCGTTAAAGGCCATTATTAAAGAAAAAGTAAATATTGTTGTGAGCATTAACCAAGGCTCACCATTTTTTAAGAAAGCCTTAAAATTTCCTCTCCACAGTGTATAGTGAACTCCAAACCCTGTTCCACCCAAAAACATTAGAATGATTGTGACTATTTCAACTCTTAAGTTATTGTAATCTCCAATACTTGCATTCTTTACGGAAAAACCACCTGTTGCAAGAGCAGTTAATGAATGGTTGAACGCATCAAACAAAGGCATTCCAACTATATCAAGTAGTACAGTTCCTAAAAATGCATAAGTTATATAAATGAGAGTAATAATCCTTGCTGAACGTTTTATGTTTGGAGCAATGTTATCTACCCTGCCTTCAGCGTGATATAGACCAAACCCTTTTGGACCAATGACAGATCCCATCATTATAAGTGCAAAGCCAGCACCACCTATGAATTGCATTATACTTCTCCAAACAAGTATTAATTTTGAAACTTTTGAAACATCGGTAAACATTGTCAAACCAGTAGTAGTAAAACCACTTGTTGATTCAAAAACAGCTTGTGAAAAGGTCAAGTTTTCAACTAGTATAAAAGGAATAGAGCCTATTAAAACAACAAGTAACCATGTGAAAAAGACAATAACAGCTCCTTCACGAACTGTAACGGTTGTAGAAGAAACATCTTTTGTAGCTTTAAAAAGAATGTATCCAATAAAAAAAGACAAAAAGGCTGATAATAAAAAGGCATAAGAATTTTTTAATTCATTTGGATAAAAAATATTAAATACTAATGGGAAAAGTATGATAATTGTGTAATACATTAAAACTAATCCTATGTTATGAATAATTAGTTTGTACTGTTCTTTTTTTCTAGGCATACTTATTCACCCATTAAAATATCAAGAATTTGTTCTTGAGCTGTTGGTAAACTTACAATATATAATCTATCTCCAGCATTTATTTCAGTATTACCATGTGGAATTATAACTTTTCCCTTCCTTAGTATACCACCAACAACACAATCATGAGGCAAATTTAAATCCTTTAATAACTTTCCAACAGCTTTTGAGTTTTCAGGTATGTCTATTTTTAAGAAAGTTAGTTTTCCTTCTTCAACAGATAAGAATTGTTGGAGTTCTTCCCCAAATAACAAATTTTCTACAGCTTTTTGAAGCATTGTGGTAGTACTGACAACTGCTGTAATTCCTAATTTTTCAAATAGTTCTATATTGTCTGGATTATTTACCAGTGTTACAATATTTTTTACTCCAAAGATCTTTTTTGCAAATTGTGTGATAATAAGATTTTCTTTATCTTTATTTGTAAGAACAACTATGATATCATCTTCTTCAATATCTAATTGTTCTAGGAGTCTTTTCTTTGAAGCATCGCCATGAATTACCACAGCTTTTAGATCTCTTGCAAAATCCTCACATAATTTTTGATCTTTGTTTACTAAATAAGTTTTATATCCCTTACTTGAGAATGATTTTGCAAGAAAATATGCAATTTTTTCGCCGCCAATTAGGACAACTTTCATAAGCTTTCACCAACCAGTATATTTTTTAAATCACCAATTAAAAGCATCGTAGGTGATACAACATTAATGTTGTATTCTAAAAATAATACACTATTTTCTGGGTCGTAAACTCTTGCAATTATATTTTTTGCTCCAAAATAATATTTACATTGTAGGGATATTAAAAAATTTGTATTATCATCTTCTGTAAGTACAAATACATAATCTGCTTTAGAAATCTTTGCATTTTCGAGGACATCTTTTTCAGTAGCATCCCCAATAATTGTAAAACCTGTAAACTCAGGTGACAAATTCTCGAATGACTCTTGATTTTTATCTATTACAACGACACTGTGTCCGATGGACGAAGCCATACTGGCAATGTTTCCGCCAACCTTACCACAGCCTATAATAACAATGAAAAGCTCATTTGTTTTCCGCATCTTTTTTCACCTCAATGTTTTCATCAAGAGACTTTGCGGCATTCAAGTGCTTGTTTGCAAGTTCTAAATTACCGCGTTTTTTAAGTAATTCATACATAAGGTAATGTGGGATTGGTGAAGAAGGCGACAGACTAAACATTTTTTTAATAAGTTTTTCTGCTTTATTTAGATCACCAGAATTTAGAAATTCATTTGCCATTCTTAATGCTCTGTCAAAAGATTCTTTAGGTTCATCAATTAATTCTTTTACCTTTGAAAGTAATTCTTCTTTTGTAAAAGGTTTTGAAAGAAAATCAACCCGTTCAAATTTGAATAATTCAGATAAAATTTCTGGTTTTGTATATGCTGACACAATTAAAATAGGTGTATCAATTGCTTTTTCCCTTAATTCTTTGACAAGTTCTATACCAGACTTTCCAGGTAATTTTAAATCAGAAATTATAAGATCATAGTTTATATTTTTTTCAAATATGTTTTTTAAAGCTTCTTCAACTGTAGATAGAGAATCATAAGTAAATCCTTCCAAAAATTTTTCAATTAAAAATCTTACATTTCGTTCATCATCAATTATAAGAATGTGTGGCATTTAATTACCTCCTGTAAAAGAAAAACTAGGGGGACTCACCCCCTAGTTCTATATTATATCACTTGTTTTAAAATTTTTCCAAGTTCTATGAAACTTTCTTTAAGACTTGCTCCTCCAACTAGTCCACCATCTATGTCTGGTTGTACTATTAAACTAAAGAAGTTGTTTGGTTTAATGCTACCACCGTAAAGTATTCTAACTTTTTCGGCTCTTTCTTTTGAGTACATTTTTGAAATAAGTGACCTTATAAAGCTATGAACTTCCTGAGCTTGAGCTGGAGTTGCAACTTTTCCTGTTCCAATAGCCCAGACTGGTTCGTAAGCTATAATTACATTTTCAATGTCCTCTATATTTTTTAATCCTTTTCTAATTTGAGTTTCAACTACTGCAAATGTAAGGCCTTCCTCTCTTTCTTCGAGTTTTTCTCCAACACAGAAAATAGGAGTTAAACCAACTTCTATTGCTTTTTTTATCTTTTTGTTTATCATTTCATCTGTTTCTCCAAATATGTTTCGTCTTTCACTATGACCAATTATTACATACTCAACACCAGATTCTTTTAACATTTTCCAAGATATTTCTCCGGTGTATGCACCTTCATCCTCAAAGTACATATTTTGTGCTGCAACCTTAATATTAGAATCTCTTAGAATTTCGTATACTGCTGGTATTGATATGAAAGTAGGAGCGACTATAATATCAAATTCTTTTTCTCCATGAAATGCATTTAGTAATATTGATGCAAAATGTGCAGATTCAGTTGGAGTTTTGTGCATTTTCCAGTTTCCAGCCAATACTAGTTTTCTATTTTTTTTTTATTTGCAATTGATGCTATACCAGGTAATTCTTTTCCTTCTAGGAATTCGAGAGAAGCTCCACCACCTGTTGAAACGTGTGATACTTTGTCTTTAAGTCCAAATTTTGCGATTGCTGCTGCACTATCTCCACCACCAATGATTGTAGTAGCTCCTTTTGATGTTTCTTCAGCAATAGCAATTGCAACTTCTTTAGTTCCGTTTGAGAAATCTTCTATTTCAAAAACTCCCATTGGTCCATTCCAAACTATTGTTTTAGCACCAGATATGCTATTTCTAAAGAGTTCAACTGTTTTAGGTCCAATATCAAGCCCCATCCAACCTTCAGGAATACCATCTTTAATATCAATTGTTTTTGTTTCAACTCCTGCTTCAATTTTTTGAGCACATACAGCATCAACTGGAAGGACTATTTCGGTACCCTTTTCTTTTGCTTGTTCTAAAATTCTTTTTGCAAGATCTAACTTATCATCTTCAACTAGAGATGAACCAACATTGTATCCGAGAGATTTTAAGAAAGTAAACATCATAGCGCCACCAATTAAAATTTTATCTGCCTTATCAAGAAGATTTGTTATAACACCAATTTTGTCTGAAACTTTTGCACCACCTAATACAACAACATATGGTTTTTCAGGATTAGTTGTAGCTTTAGATAAGAATTTAATTTCTTTTTCCATTAAAAATCCAGCAACACTTGGTATATACTGTGCAATTCCAACATTACTTGCGTGAGCTCTGTGGGCTGTTCCAAATGCATCATTTACATGTATATCGGCAAGTTCAGCCCATTTTTTTGCAAGTTCTGGATCATTTTTAGTTTCACCTTTGTCAAATCTTGTGTTTTCAAGTAAAATAACATCCCCTTCTTTTGCATTTTTAACTTTTTCATTTACAATTTCTCCATAAAGTTCTGGAATAAATGTAACCTCTTTTCCAAGAAGTTCACTAAGCCTTTTAGCAACAGGTAAAAGAGAAAATTCAGGCTTTCTTTCGCCTTTTGGTCTTCCAAGGTGTGAAAGTAAAATCACAATAGCACCGTTTTCAATAGCATATTTTATTGTAGGAAGTGCTTCAACTATTCTTGTATCGTCAGTGATTTCTCCATCTTTCATAGGGACGTTAAAATCAACTCTCATTATAACTCGTTTTCCTTTTAGATCTATATCTCTTATTGTTAATTTTTCCATATTTTATCCCTCCTTGTTAATTTTAATAATGGGGGCAACACGGCCCCCATTTACGAAAAAAGATTATTAGTTATTATAATTTCTTTTCTACTAATTCAAGTGTATCAACAACTCTATTTGTGTATCCATATTCGTTGTCATACCATGAGAATACGTTTACCAATGTTCCGTTCATAACTTTAGTTAATGTTGCATCAAAGATTCCAGCAAATCTTGTTCCAACAATGTCGCTACTTACAATTGGTTCAGTGTTGTAACCAATGATTCCTTTTAATTTGCCTTCAGTAGCTTTTTTGATTACCTCATTTACTTCTTCAGCTGAAGTAGCTTTTTCAACTACTACACTTAAGCCTGTAAGTGAGCCATCTGGTGTTGGAACTCTTATTGCCATTCCATCGAGTTTTCCTTTTAATTCAGGAACAACCACTGCAACTGCTTTTGCTGCACCAGTTGTTGTAGGAATTATGTTAACAGCAGCTGCTCTAGCTCTTCTAAGATCTTTGTGTGGTAAGTCTAAAATTCTTTGGTCATTAGTGTAAGAGTGTACTGTAATAAGGTGACCAGTTACTATTTTAAACTCATCATTAATTATTTTTGCAATTGATGCGATTGAATTTGTTGTACAAGATGCACAGGAAATGATATTGTGTTCAGAAGAAAGTTGTTCTTCATTACAGCCAAAAACTATTGTAATATCTTCACCTTTGGCAGGAGCGGTAATTACAACTTTTTTTGCACCTGCTTTCAAATGTTTTTCGGCACCTTCTCTGTTTCTGAATACTCCTGTAGATTCTACAACAACATCTACACCAAGATCTTTCCATGGAAGGTTTTCAGGATCTCTTTCTGCAAAGATTTTAATTTCCTTACCATCGATTATAATAGAATTTTCTGTAGCTTTAACTTCATTAGGTAGTACTTTGTGTACTGAATCATATTTGAAAAGATGAGCTAATGTAGCAGCATCAGTTAAATCGTTGATAGCAACAACTTCAATGTCACTATTGCGGCGTATAAGTTCCCTAAGGACTAATCTTCCTATTCTTCCAAAACCGTTGATAGCTATTTTCATACTTTTCCCTCCTTTTTATATGGTCCTCGTGAAAAATTTTACTATCTTTTTTTAACAACCAATCAGTATTTTTGATAAAATTTTTGTTACAGTTAAAAAAGTAGTTCTATATTATGCATCATTTTTAAATCAATAAATATAACACCTATTGCTGTTTCAATTAAGAAGCTATTAGATTCAAATTTTAATATTTTCGCATATATTTTAGCACCATCTTTAAGTGTAAAAAGAGAATTATATTTTGAGTTTTCAGGAAATATCACTTTTTCAATCAGGTTAGTTGGAATTGATATAATTCCACGTTCTACGATAAACGTTATTATATCACCAAGCCTGGATGAAAATACAGCTGAAAAAGTATCTCCGTTTTTTAAAGTTACTTTTAATTTGTCTGTTTTTCCAGGAACAACAGATGTGTTTTGTGAAAGATCTAGTTCTGTAGAACTTTCAATGAAATTAATATATTTTATTGCCTCTCTACTTGAAAATACAAAAGTTCCACTATCTGGTAAAAGAACTGTTCCAGAGTTTCCATCAAATTTAGTTAATTTTCCAGGAATTCTTATCCATTCACCTTCATTAGGCTCTATCCATACTCCATAAGTTGGCGTAGCTTGTTCATCAAAGTAAACTTCTTTTACAATATCTGTATAAGAAACAATTTGGCCAACTAGAGATTTAATACTTAAAACTCCAGAATTTATTGTTTGAATTTCCCCTTTTATTTGGCTCCCATCTTTTAATACTACCGTATCAGAAAATAAAATACAGGATGTAATTACAAAAAGAATTAACATTAACTTTTTCATGTGATCCCCCTTTTCTTTATAGGTTATAACTTACTTTTAAAAATATTGAAAGATCAAATATGGTTTTATTTTCATCTGACGGAGCATAATATGGCTTTTTAACATTATCATTTACTTCTTCCACTAATTTTAGTACGTTGAATATTTCTCCCAGTTTAATAAATCCACCTAATTCCATTATACCAAATTTTTTTGAGATGTTTAAAGATATAAGAAAAGTCTTTTCAATTTTTTCTTCATTTAAGAGATTAAAACCACGTTCATATGTTGAACTATTCTTCTCTGTCCAAGGATTTATAGGCGATTTTGTTCCAGAAAGAATAAATTCAAGATCTCCAGTTAAATTAAATTCCTTTGAATAATCAAGACCTATTAAAAGAGCAAGATTATTTTCTCCATATTTGTAACCAATATAATTTTCCTCATAGTCTATTATCCAATCTTTTAGTTTTTTAACTATAAAGTAAGTATATCCATAATATAGAGGGTTTCCTGAGTCAGCTGAAGGTTGAAATGTATATTTTGTCGCGCCAGCACTGAATATTTTAGCTTTCAAATAATTATTTAAATTGTATGTTCCACCAAAAGACCATGCAATCTTATCAACCGTTGGATTATCTGGGTTAAAAAATCTATTTGCATTAAAATCATCTATGAGTATTTGTGCATATAAATATTTTTTAAGATCTTCATATGTTGCAAAAAATCCTATTAAAGAATTGTCGTTAAAACTTCTTATTCCATTGTATAAAACATTTTCACGGTAGTATTGTACAAAAAAGTTTGGTAAAGGATTAGAAAAATATTCAAAATCAAATAACCTGTTTACATATACTGAAGCTTCTTCATATCCAAATGTAAAATTTCCATACTTTATAGCGTAATATTTTAAGTTTAATCCCTTATCAATAGAACTTTTTGTTGACAGATTTAGAGGCACAAAATCATCATATGAAATTAAAATATATCTTGATTCATACTTAAAATTGTTATCTTCAAATTTAAAAGAAATAGTTGGTTTTGAATGTCCAAGAGATGAAATAAATAATGAATATGGCGAGTCAACAATATCATAATTCTCTAAATTTCCAAATGAGATTTTTACGTTATTAAGATTTAAATTTATTCCAGAATTTTTAAATTTTATATAATAATCACCGTAGAATTCTTCGTAAAAAAGCGGAAATTTTCCATCATTTGAAAAAGTCATTTCTACAAAAAAAGAAAAATTATCGTTTTGATATTTGATAGCAGGAGTAAATATATTTGAAAAATATTTATTTGTATCTGATGTATATATTATATTTTCATATCTTAATGAAAATGTTGTTGCAAATATTGTTGATGTAAGTATTAAAAATAGTAGAAAAAACTTTTTCACTTTAGCCCCCTCTTCCTTAATAAGTTTTAGATTTTATTTGCAATTGAAATTAAATACTCAACAGTATCTTCAAAGCTCATTTTCTCATCAACGGATTGTCTTAAAAATTTGTTTATTTCATCAATTAATTCTATTGCTTTATCAATTTTTGGATTCGTGCCTTTTTTGTACGCTCCAACGTCAATTAGATCCTTTGCATCATAATAGGTGGCAAGAAGATCTTTAATTTTTAATGCGGCAATTTTATGTTCTTTTCTAGTAATATCATTCATTAGCCTGCTTACACTCATTAAAATATCAATTGCGGGATAGTGTGCAGATTCTGCAAGTTTTCTGGATAATATTATATGACCATCAACAATACCCCTTACAGTATCTGATATAGGCTCGTTAAAATCATCTGATTCAACAAGAACAGTATATATACCGGTTATGCTCCCTTTATCAGAATTACCAGCTCTTTCTAATATTTTTGGTAATCCTGCAAAAACACTAGGTGGATATCCCCTTGTTGTAGGAGGTTCGCCTGTTGCAAGTCCCACTTCTCTTTGAGCTATTGCCCACCTTGTAAGTGAGTCAACCATTAAGAGGACGTTATAACCTTTGTCCCTAAAATATTCGGCTATAGAAGTTGCCGTAAGTAATGCTTTAACTCTTAGAAGAGCGGGTTGATCAGAGGTAGATACAACAACAACTGAACGTTTTAAACCTTCTTTTTTTAGATCTTTTTCAATAAACTCCCTAACTTCTCTTCCTCTTTCGCCAATTAATGAAATAACATTAATATCTGCAGAAGTGTTTCTTGCAATCATTCCAAGCAGCGTGCTTTTTCCCACACCACTACCTGCAAAGATACCAATTCTTTGACCGTAACCTAAAGTTAAAAAACCATCTATTGCTCTAACTCCAACAGAAATGGGAGTAGTAATTCTTTTTCTAACTAATGGATTAGGTGCTTCTCTTACTATAGGTACTTTTTCTTTTGTATATATTTTTTTGCCATCAAGTGGTCTTCCGAGAGAATCTATAACTTTTCCAAGTAATTCTTCAGAAACAGGTACACTAACATATTCACCTGTTTTTAATACTTGACAGCCTTTTTTTAGACCACTTATGTCTTCTAATGGCATTAATATTATTCCATTATCATTAAAACCGACTACTTCGGCAAGGGTTTTTTTGTAGTCGGTAATGATTTTGCACAATTCACCTAAAAAGGCATCAGGCCCTTTTGATTCGATAGTTAATCCAACAATTTTACTTACTGATCCTATCTTTTGATAAGGATTAAAATTTTCGAATCTTTTCTTTAAAAGTTCTAATCTATTCATTGTTTAGTACCTCATCAATTATTTCATTAATTAACTTTATTTGAAAATTCAGGCTTGTGTTAATAGTGCCACTTTCTGTTTCAGCTATAACGCCTGAATGAACATTATTGTCTTCTATTATTTCTATTCCTCTGTAACGTAAATGGTTTAAAGTTTCCTCATCAAGTAACTTTATATCTTCCGAATTTAGGTAAAGCTTTACGTTTTTCATTCCTATAATATGCATTAAAACTTTTTCAAGTTTTCTTTTTGTTACCCCTACGTCTATTTCTTTTTCTAAAAATTTTTGAATTATTGTTTTTATTAAATATAACATTTCATTACTTAATTCATTAACTTTTTTTCTAGCTTTTCTTCAAAATTATTGCTTATTGAAATGATTTTTTGATTAAGGTTATTTATTTTCTGATTTATTTCTTCGAGCTCTTTATTTTTTATTTGTGATATTTCCTCTAATGCTCTATTTTTTATTTCTTCAGCTTCTTTTTTTGCAGATTCAATAATATTTTTTGCGTTTGTTTTTGCCTCGTTAACTATCTTTGCGGCCTCTTTTTTGGCTTCCTCAAGAAGTATATCTTTTTGGATTTCTTTATTATCTTCACTTGGTAAATCTTTATTTTTTTCAACATTTTCACTTTTTATTAATTGAGGAGTATCTATGTAAACGTATCTTTTTTTTATGATCACATTTAACACCTCTTGAAAAGAGACTGGTGCAAAAGCACCAGCCCAGATAATTAATATTCTAGTTTTTTAATTCCTTTTTCAATTATTTCTTTAGTATCTCTTGCAATCATTAATTCTTCATTGGTTGGGACAATAAGAACTTTAACCTTGGAGTCAGGAGTTGATATTATTCTTTCTTCTCCTTTGACATTGTTTTTCTCTTTGTCTATCTTAATACCAAGGTAACTCAAATAGTTTTCACAAATTTCTTCACGTGTAATTGGTGAGTTTTCTCCAACTCCAGCTGTAAATGATATAGCATCAACTCCATTCATTGCTGCAACATATGCACCTATATATTTTGCAATTCTATATTCGTAAATGTCAAGTACTAATCTGCATAATGGATCATTTTCAAGAGCTTTGTCTTCTATATCTCTCATGTCTGAACTGAAATTGCTTGTAAGTCCTAAAACACCGCTTTTTTTGTTTAAGATAGTGTAAACTTCTTCAGGACTTAAACCTTCTTTCTCAATTAAGAAAGTTACAATTGAAGGATCTAGATCTCCAGAGCGAGTTCCCATAACTAAACCTTCAAGTGGTGTGAATCCCATAGATGTATCTACACTTTTTCCATTCATTACAGCTGCAATTGATGCTCCGTTCCCTAAGTGAACAGTTATAATTTTTGATTTATTGTAGTCTAATCCAAGTATTTCAGCAGTTCTTCTTGAAACATATCTGTGGCTTGTTCCGTGGAATCCATACCTTCTGATTTTGTATTTTTCGTAGTATTCATATGGAATAGCATATAGATAAGCTTTTTTAGGCATTTTAGCATGGAAAGCAGTATCAAATACAGCTACATTAGGCACTCCAGGTAAAAGTTTCATAATTGCTTTAATTCCCATTAGGTTTGGAGGATTATGTAGCGGAGCAAGGTATGAAAATTCTTCTATTGCATTTATAACTTCATCATCTATTAAAACAGAACCGGAGAATTTTTCTCCACCATGAACAACTCTGTGCCCAACTGCATCAATTTCTTTAAAGTCTTTTATAGCACCCATTTTTTCATCTTTTAGTGTTTGCAAAACAAGCTGTAACGCTTCGTCATGATTTGCCATTGGATGTTCTATAACAAATTTTTCGCCGTCTTTTTTATGTACTATTCTGCTTCCAGGGATTCCGATTCTTTCTGCTAAGCCTTTACAAAGAACTTTCTCGTTATCCATATCCAACAGTTGGTATTTTATAGAAGAGCTTCCACTGTTTACAACTAATACAATCATAACTTTGCCTCCTTTTCTTTTTTATATGGCTTTACCAGCAGCACCTAAGAATTCTAATCTATCCATAACAACATCTTTTACAAATTGCATTCCTTCTTTAAAGTATTTTCTAGGATCAAATTCTTTAACATTTTCAGTTAGATTTTTTCTTAAGCCCGCAAGGAATGCTATTCTTAAATCTGTATCAGTATTTACCTTATTAATACCAAGTTTTACACATTTTTTGATTTCTTCTGCTGGAACACCTTTTGCTCCGCCAAGATCTGCTCCATATTTTTCAGCAAGTTCAACATATTTTACAGGAACACTTGATGCACCGTGTAGTACTAATGGGATGTTTGTTAGTTTTTTAACTTTTTCAAGTCTTTCAAAATCTAGTTTAGCTTCACCTTTGAATTTAAATGCCCCATGGCTTGTTCCAATTGCTGGAGCAAGAAAGTCCACTCCTGTTTCTTCTACAAATATTTTTGCTTGCTCAGGGTCAACGAGGACATTTTCTTCAGCAGAAACATTATCTTCAATACCTGCGAGTTGACCTAATTCTGCTTCAACTGAGACACCAGCTGCATGAGCCCATTTAACAACTTCTTTAGTAATTTTTAAATTTTCTTCAAATGGTTCGTGTGAAGCATCGATCATTACTGAAGAATAACCAGCTTTAATTGCTGCAGCAATGTATTCAATATTTTTACCATGGTCAAGGTGTAAAGCAACAGGAATGTTTAAAGTATCAGCATATCCTTTAACTAGATTTACAAAAAATTTTGCTCCTCTAATTGGATCGCCATTTCCAGCATATTTTATTGCACCTTCACTTGTTTCAATTATTACAGGTGCGTTTTTTTCTACTGCTCCTTCTAAAATTGCGATAAGGAATTCTAAGTTATTAATATTAAATGCTGGAACAGCGTAAAACTCTTTACTAGCTTTTTCTAAAATATCTTTAGTGTTTACATACATTTTAACAACCTCCTATCTATTTTAGTTATTCAATAAAATTATAACATTTTTTGTAAAATGAGTGGAGCGGTAAGCCGGATTCTGTTTTTGGAGGCATCTATCTTGGGAATTTGTTACCAAATTCCTCAAGCGGTCTACCCGGGTTATAGGGCGGGCCACCCAAACCCTGCTTGACCTTGCTCCAGGTGGGGGTTGCCAAGCGTATGGATTACTCCATACCTGGTGAGCTCTTACCTCACCGTTCCACCCTTACCATAGTGGTGGTTTTCTTCTCTATGGCCCTGTCCAGGGATCACTCCCTCCGGATGTTATCCGGCACCCTGCCCACGGAGTCCGGACTTTCCTCAGCTTTAAAGCTGCGCCTCCTCGCTCCACTCATTTGATAATTACATATTATTTGTGATAAAATATACTTTGATGGATAATTATAGATATTATTTTCTTTGGGTTATTGTGTTTTTGTTTCTTTTTATTGGAATTTATAACAATTTTCATGTTAAGAAAATAAGTGCAATTGATTTTAGCCATAAAAATTCAATTGCTTACAAGTTTATTTTACCATATAAAAATGATTTATGGGTAGTTTCTGATAGTGGAAAAATTATTGATATTGTTGAAGATTACAAGGTTTTAAAAAGTCTGCCAATAATAGTAGTTCCTGAAGAGTTTGTGGATGGCTATTTTGGAAAAATAAAGCAAGAATTTTTAAAAAAAATACCAGAAAATATACCAAGTTTCGTGTATGAGATAAATTTTAATGAGAATTATATGGTTTTGAATAATAACGCCAGAATATATTTTAATGAAAATTTTGATTTTCAAATGTATTTTGAAAAATTGAAAATAGTGTATAACTATATTGAACCGTTAGGGATTTATTATATTTCGGATGAAATGTTAGTTAAAGCGAGGTGAAAGGTATGGGAAAATGGGATCCAGTAGTTTCAATAGATATAGGTAATGACAGCATTAAGGGTGTTGTTGTAAATTATTCTAATGAAGGAAAAGAAGTTGTTGCTTATTCAAATTTAAAATCTAAAGGTATAGAGTCTGGAGATATAAAAGATGTAGTTGCCTTGAACGATGCAATGAATCAGATAATTGAGAATTTAGAAGAGCAGGTTGGCAAAACTTTAAAAGGTGATTTTTTGGTTTCATCAAGTGTTGGAAATTTTAAACTTCAAGAGATTAGAGAAGAATTGCTTTTGACGGAAGGAGATAATTTAGTAACTGTAAATGAAAAGCATGTAGATGAAATTAAAGAACTTGTTTTGAATACGGCACTTGGAGAAAATAATTATGTATACCATTCATATATAAAGAAATATATTTTGGATGAAAATAAAATAGTATTTAATCCAGTTGATATGAGTGCAAGGAAATTAGAGGCAGTATATTCCATCATAATGGGTGATAGCATTCACAGAAGCATAGTTGATTATGCTACACGGGAGACTTTGGGAGAAGCAGATTATTATATTTCTCCAATTTCAGCAGCTGAGGCTGTTTTGACTAGTTTTGAAAAAGATAGCGGAGTAATGCATGTGGATTTAGGTTTTTATTCTACAGTTGTAACCATATTTTTAAATAATGCACCTATAAGATTTGTAAGGCTACCTAAATCTATGAAATATGTTGTTCTTGATATTGCAAAAATATTAAAAACTTCAATTTATGAAGCTGAGAGACTATTAAAGATATATGGTATAGCAATTTTTCAAAATATAGAGCCTTCTATTATAGAATATAAGGCCCTTGATGGAAGAACTACGCTTGAAACAAACAGAGAACTTCTTGCACGTATAATTTATGCAAGACTTAGAGAAATATTTTTAAATGTTAGAAAAATTTATAGAGATGCAACGATAGATTATAAAGAATTTAGAGATTTGGGAATTCCTGGAGGAATAGTTTTAACAGGTGGTGGTGCAAAAATACCTAGAATAACTGATGTTGCTGCAGATGTAATGAAATGTTCCGTAAGGGTTGGAAGTTTTATAAATACTGAGGAGTTTATAATTGAGGAAAATGAGCAAATTTTGTCTGATCCTCAGTTTGCAGCAGCCTTTGGAAACATATTACAATTTGAAAAAGAAGAGGGTATTGATACATTGAATAAACCGAGAAATAAGTCATCAAGTGCTTTTTCAGAATTTCTAAGAAAATTATTTAAGGGGGAATAATGTATGGGATTTTCAGTAAAAAGAGAGGAAGTTTTTTCTAAAATTATGCCGAAAATAAAGGTTGTAGGTGTTGGTGGCGCAGGTTGTAATGCTATCAATCGTATGATTGAATTTGGTATAGATGATGTGAGTTTTGTTGCTGTTAATACTGATGCTCAGGTATTGGAAGTGAGCAAAGCTGATGAAATAGTCCAAATTGGTGAAAAGTTAACAAAGGGCTTGGGAGCAGGAGGTAACCCAAAAGTAGGCGAAGAAGCTGCACTTGAAGATAAAAAGAAGTTAGAAGAAATGTTAAGGGGAATTGACATGTTATTTATAGCAGCTGGTTTTGGAGGTGGTACAGGCACAGGAGCTGCACCAGTTATTGCTGAAATAGCAAAAAGTCTTGGTATTTTAACTGTAGCAGTTGTAACTACTCCATTTTATTTTGAAGGTGCACCAAGATGGAGAGCTGCGATGGAAGGTGTAAAGAAAATACATAAGAATGTGGATACTTTAATTAAAATAAGCAATAATAAGCTTCTTGAAGAATTATCATGGGATATTCCTTTTGTAGAAGCTTTTGCAAAAGCTGATGAAACCTTATATCAAGGTATAAAAGGTATCTCAGAACTTATTACCAAACGTGGAATTATTAACCTTGACTTTGCCGATATTGAATCGGTAATGAGAAATGCAGGAGCGGCCATGCTTGGTATTGGTGTTGCAAAGGGTGAAAATAGAGCAACGGTTGCTGCACGAAGGGCACTTGAAAGTAAATTAGTTGAACATCCTATTGAAAATGCAACCAAGCTGATTATGAATATTACAGCATCAACAACCTTTAAGTTACATGAAATGCAAGAGGCTGCAACTATTATCAGACAAACATGCAGTGAAGATGCCGATTTAAAGCTTGGAATAATTGTTGATTCAGAGATTCCAGAAGATGAATTAAGAGTTACGCTCATTGCAACAGGACTTGAAAGAGAAGAAGATTTTCTTTACAGTGACGATGATATTCCGGCTATATTCAAATTTGGTTTGGAGGTAATGGGGGATGATGGAGAAAAAGTATAAAAGGCTGGGGGATATTTTAATTGAAAAGGGGATAATTACTGAAGATGATTTAGAATATGCACTTAAAGTTCAAAAAGAAACTAGAAAACCTATTGGAGAAGTTTTAGTTGAACTTGGATTTTGTACATGGCAGCAAATCGTTAAAGCTTTGGCTGAGCAGTATGAAGTAGGTTTTTTTCCTGAAAAGCCTACAATAGATCCTTCGTTAAATCTGAATTTGAAAAAAGAATTAATAGAAGAATTGAGGGTTATTCCAATTAAGGAAGAAAATGGTAAGGTAATTGTTGTTACTGATAACGTATATAATCTTTCTTTGATTAAAAGGAGATTAAAGTTTTTGTTAAGTAAAGATATAGAAGTCTTTTTGGTTTCTCCAAGTATATTTGATGAACTATTAATGGATATGAATGCTGAAAAGAAAGTTGATTTTGATGTGTCTGAGGAACTTTACAGTGAAGAAGTTAATGAAGAAGAGGAAGTAAGAGTGGAAGAATTAGAGTCTGAAGAAACTCCGATTGTTAGGTTGGTTAACAATATTTTAAATCATGCAATAGAACTAGAAGCAAGTGATATTCATATAGAACCAATGAAAGGGAAAAATGTGATAGTCAGATATAGAATTGATGGAGTTTTGAAAAAAGTTACAGAATATCCAAAATCGAGCCATGGTTCAGTAGTTGCAAGGATTAAGATAATGTCTAACCTTGATATTACTGAAAAAAGAATTCCCCAAGATGGAAAATTTTATTTAATAATGAACAATGAACAGTATGATTTTAGGGTTTCTACAATGCCTTCTGTTAATGGTGAAAAAGTTGTCTTAAGAATTTTAAGAGTGTCACAATCAAATAAAAAATTGGAAGAATTAGGATATAGTGATTATAACTTTAAAAGAATTAGTGAGTTGATAAAACATCCATATGGAATAATTTTGGTAACTGGACCAACAGGTAGTGGAAAGAGTACGACGCTTGTTGGAATAATAAATTCACTAAACCATGAGGGAGTAAATATTGTAACAGCAGAAGATCCAGTCGAATATACTATTGAAGGTGTTACTCAATGTCAGGTAAATCCGGAGATAGGTTTAACTTTTGCAAGGTATTTAAGGGCATTTTTGAGGCAGGACCCTGACATTATAATGGTTGGAGAAATTAGAGATAAGGAAACTGCAAATCTTGCTATTGAAGCGTCTCTTACTGGACATTTGGTCCTTTCAACTTTACACACAAATACAGCATCTGGTGCTGTTGATCGTTTGTTGAATATGGGAATTGATCCAAGCTTAATAAGTTCTGCACTAATTGGAGTAATAGGTCAGAGATTGGTAAGAAAAGTATGTACAAAATGTGCCCAAAAGGAAAAACTTGATCCAGAATTTGAAAGTATTGCTAGAAAACTCTTTCCAGAATTAGAGCCATATGCGTACAGAGCAGTTGGCTGTGATGCTTGTAATGGCACGGGGTATAAAGGTAGAACTGCTATAAATGAGGTTTTAATTGTTAATGATGAATTAAGGTATTTAATAAATAACAGAGCATCAATTATAGAAATTAATAAAACTGCTAAAAATAACGGAATGAGAACTCTATTTGAAGATGGGTTGTATAAGGTTCTTAATGGAGAAACAACTATTGAGGAAATTTTAAGAGTGACTGGTGGTAGTAATGAAGAGTGAAAATTATCGAAAGAAAATAGAAGAAAAAGAAAGAAAATTAAAAGAAGAGATACAGTCATATAGACGAAGAAGTGTTTATATCCTTTTCTTCAATGTTTTTTTAGTTGTTGTGTTGTTCTTTTTATTTAATAGTGTGAAGGGAAAAGATACTACAATTGTAGAGGGTTATCAAATTGCTATTAAAATGCCTTCAGAAATTTATTCAGACGAAGAAGTTCAATCGAAAGTTTTTTTGATAAATACTAGAAATTACAAAAGGGATTTTGTGATTGATAGATTCAAATTTCAAATCTTAAGAGAAAATGTTCCAGTGTATAATTTCTATTATGATTCTCCAATAAGTTCTACCATAGACAGATTGGAAAGTATTTTAGTTTTTGACCTTTCTCGTGAAGTATCTTTAAAGAACTTAAAATCTGGAATTTATATTGTAAGTGTAGAAATGTATTTAGATGGTAAATTGATAAAGAATAGTTTTAATTTCTCTGTAAAAGAGGAGATTCTAAAAGAAATAGCCGTTGACCCATATTATTCTATTGGTGAAAATATTATTCCACAGTTGGTTATTGAAAATAAAACTGCAACAACTGTTGTTTTAAGTCCAACAGAAATTGAATGGACACTTAATAATAAAACTTATACGGATGTATTTTCGCAAGAATATAGTTTAAAGCCTGGCGAAAAGATGTTCTTTGAATCATCAAATATTTTCAAAATAAATAAAAAGGGAAGTTATAATTTAAAATGTACAATTTACTTTAAAAATGGCATTGAAACTATTTCTAAAAATATAAATGTTATTGAAGTTCCAGAAAAAGGTTTAAAAGATCTAGATCTTAACATTTACTCTGATGAGTATGTTGTATCTGGTAGAAAGGTGAACTTCAATTTCGAAATTTTAAATCGTAGTGAGAAGGAAAGATATTTATATTTCAATAAAGTCGTTATAATTATTCCTAAAATAAATTATTCCTATGAAGTAAGTAATGTAAAGGTCCTGCTTGGAAGATATGGTGGGATGAGTTTGGTTACTTTACCTTTAGTATTTCCAGCACCAGGAAAATATGATATAGTATTTAAACTTGATGCTGGAGAAACAATATCTAAAGTGTTAACTTTACAAGTTCCATGATATAATTATTTAATGAAATGATAAATTAATATAGGAGGTGTTTTGATGAAGGACCCTATTTTAAAGGAAGCAGAATTAAGGATGAAAAAAAGCGTAGAAGCTATTGACGAGGAATTGAAAAAATTAAGAACGGGAAGGCCATCACCAGCTTTATTGGAAGAAATTAAGGTTGATTATTATGGAGTGCCTACTCCTATAAATCAGGTTGCAACTATTAATGTTACAGAAGAAAGGTCATTGATTATTAAACCTTGGGAAAAGAACCTTTTAAGTGCAATTGAAAAGGCTATTCAAGCAAGTGATCTTGGATTGAATCCGACAAATGATGGAAATGTTGTAAGATTAGTTTTTCCAAGCCCTACAACTGAGCAAAGACAAAAATGGGTAAAAAAGACAAAAGAAATTGTTGAACATGGTAAAATTGCTGTCAGAAACATTAGAAGAGATGTTATTAAAGAACTGAAAGAGATGACAAAAAACGGTGAAATATCAGAAGATGATGAAAAAAGACTTGAAAAAGAAGTTCAAAATCTAACGGATAAATATGTTGAGGAATTGGATAAGCTATTTGAAAAGAAAGAAAAGGAGATAATGGAGTTTTAATTATGTTGAATCATATAGCTTTTATAATGGATGGAAATGGAAGGTGGGCAAAAAGGCAAAACAAGCCTAGAATGTATGGGCACTATGCCGGTGCTTATAAAATTGAGGAAGTAGTGAGGTGGTGTGCTGAGTATGGTGTAAAGTACACCACCTTTTATGCATTTTCAACTGAGAATTGGAAAAGACCAAAAGGTGAAGTAAATTTTATTTTTGGGCTTTTGCAAAGTAAAATTGGTGAATTTTATGAAAGAATGAATAAGGAAGGTGTAAGGTTAGTTTTTAGTGGAAGGTTAAAAGAATTAGGTGAAAAAATATATAATATTTGTATGGAGTATCAGGAAAAAACTAAAAATAATGATAAAATAGTAGTCAATATGGCATTAAACTACGGTGGTAGAGCTGAAATAGTAGATGCAATAAAAAAGATAATAGATTCTAAAATAAGTGATATAGATGAAGAAAAATTTAGAGAATTTTTGTATTTTCCAGATATTCCAGATCCAGACTTAATTATTAGAACATCTGGTGAAATGAGGCTAAGCAATTTTTTAACATGGCAATCGGCATATAGTGAACTTTATTTTACGGATGTTTTATGGCCTGACTTTTCCAGGGAAGATTTAGATAGAGCAATTGAAGATTTTAAAAAAAGGCAAAGACGTTTTGGGGGGATAAAGTGACTAAAGAAACTAAGGTTCGTTTAATTTCAGCGTTTATTGTAGCACCTTTTGTTGTTGCTTGTTTTATTTCGTACCAAAGTTTGATAGGCCTAGTTTCGGCAATTGTCTTACTTGCAAGCTCTGAACTTTTATTTGCAACGTTAAAGAAGCACAGAAAAAATGGAATATTAGTTGTCTACATTGCACTTTTATCTGCATTTCCTTTACTTTTTGGAATTTGGTTTTTAGAGCAACCTATGGAATTGCTAAGTGGTCTATATATAATTGGAATCGTATTTACATTGTTTATTGTTAAAAATAAAGAAATTGTAATGGAATTTTTTGGAGTATATTCAATTTCATTTATTTATATATCAATGAATCTTTCGTTTTTTATTCCATTGTATAAGTTTTATGGTGCAGCTGTTGCACTTTTAACTTTGACTTTAAGTTGGGCTTATGATAGTTTTGCATATTTTTTTGGATTAAGTTTTGGAAGGCACAAGCTTTCAAAAGTATATAGCCCTAATAAGAGTTATGAAGGATTATTAGGAGGAATTTTTGGTACATTTGTTTATACTCTTATTTATTTTGTAATTATAAATAGCTTTTTTAATTATAGTATACCTCTGTGGTATTCTATAGCTTTTGCAATAATTACAGGGATAATGGATACAGCTGGTGATATTTTTGAATCTGCTATTAAGAGAGCGTATGGATTAAAAAATATAGGGCGTTTTATGCCCGGACATGGTGGTATGTTGGATAGAATAGATGGATTATTGTTTGTTGCACCTGTTATTTATATATTTTTAAAACTATTTAGTTAAAATAAGGAGGTTGCTGCATGAGAAGTGATGAAATAAGAAGATTATTTCTAGAGTTTTTTGAAAAAAAGGGACATAAAATACTGCCTAGTGCCTCTTTGATACCTGAGGATCCTCAACTTTTATTTACTATTGCAGGAATGGTTCCTTTTAAACCTATTTTTTGGGGAAAGGTTGATCCTGTTTATACTAGAATTGCAACTTGTCAGAAATGTGTGAGAACTACTGATATAGAAAATGTTGGGAAAACTCCAAGGCATCATACATTTTTTGAGATGCTTGGTAATTTTTCATTTGGTGACTATTTTAAAGAAGAAGCTATTGAGTGGGCATGGGAATTTGTGACTCAAGTTTTGAAGATCCCTGAAGAAAGATTGTGGATTTCTGTCTATAAAGATGATAATGAAGCATATGAAATTTGGAGAAAAATTGGTGTTCCCTCTTCGAAAATTTTGAAACTTGGAAAAGAAGATAATTTCTGGGGGCCTGCTGGTCCTACAGGACCTTGTGGACCTGATACTGAAATTTTTTATGATACACAAAGAGATGTTCCTACAAGTGATGGAAAAGAACCAACACCAGCGAACACAGAAGGCAGATTTGTAGAGATATGGAATCTGGTGTTTACAGAATTTTACCAAGATGAAAATGGTAATTTACTTCCTTTGAAGAGAAAAAATATAGATACTGGAGCGGGCCTTGAAAGAGTGGCAGCTATGATGCAAGGAGTATATAACAATTTTGATACGGATTTATTTGCTCCTATAATTGAGGGAATTTGTAATATATTGAATGTGGAATATAAAAAAGATGAAAAGATAGATGTTTCTATAAGGGTTATTGCAGATCATATAAGAGCTTTAGTCTTCTTAATTTCAGATGGAGTGTTTCCTTCTAACGAAGGTAGAGGATATGTGCTAAGAAGAATTTTGAGGAGAGCCGCAAGGCATGGAAAATTGTTGGGGGCAAATGCACCTTTTTTACATAAATTGGTGGATTTTGTTGTTAATAAAATGGGAAATGTTTATCCTGAAATTGTTGAAAAGAAAGAATTTACTAAAGAAATAATCTTAGGTGAAGAAAAGAGATTTTTACAGAACCTTAATAAGGGGCTAGAATTAGTTGAAAAAGTCGTTCGTGAAAATAATGGGAAGATAAGTGGAGAAATGGCTTTCAAATTATATGATACTTATGGATTTCCACTAGATATTTTAAGAGATTTAGCAGAAGAAAATGGCTATGTTCTTGATGAGCAAGGATTTAATGAGTATATGGAAAAGCAGAGATTGCTTGCAAAAAGCGCTGCAGGTGATGTTGAATTTACAAAAAGAACAGGTTATGAAGATTTGAAATTAAAAAGTGAATTTGTAGGATACGAAAAATATGAGGAGTATTCTAAAGTTCTTGCAATAAAAGTATCTGAATTTGTTAATGAAGCACAAGACGCTGATTGTGAGATTGTATTAGAAAGAACACCATTTTATGCAGAAAAGGGTGGGCAAGTATCTGATACCGGAATAATTAAGGGTGAAAATGGAGAATTTTTGGTTGAATATGTCTATTCCCCAACAGAGGGAATAATAGTTCATAGAGGAAAGTTAAAAGGTAGATTATCAGTAGGTGAGAAGGTTTACGCAAAAATTGATATAGAAAAGAGAAAAGCAACTGCAAGAAATCATACAGCAACACATCTTTTACATGCGGCATTGAGGAAAGTTTTAGGTACGCACGTTAGACAAGCTGGTTCATTGGTCGAAAGTGAGAAGCTTAGATTTGATTTCACACATTTTAATGCACTAAGTGTTGATGAAATAGAACAAGTTGAAAAGATGGTAAACAATGTTATTCTTGAAGCCATAGACGTTATTGTAGAAGAAAAAGACTATGATGAGGCAGTTAAAGAAGGAGCAATGGCATTATTTGAGGAAAAATATGGAGATAAAGTTAGAGTAGTAAAAGTTGGCAATTTTAGTGAGGAATTATGTGGTGGTACTCACGTGAAAAATACGGGAGAGATAGGTTTGTTTAAGATAGTGTCTGAAGGTTCGGTGAGTGCTGGAATTAGAAGGGTTGAAGCAATTACTGGTTTAAATAGCTTAATGTATTTGCAAAGGTTAGAAAATAATTGGTTTAAAGTGAGAAAAGTTCTTGAAGTTAACGATGACGAAGTCTTTAGAAGAATTGAAAATATGAAAGAAGAGATAAAGAAGTTAAATTCTGAGATAAAGAGCTTAAAACAGAAAATGGTTGATATAGACAGTATTTATAAGAATAAGAAGGTTATTAACAATGTAGAGTATATTGTAGAGAAGTTTGAAGGATTAGAAGTTGATGTTTTAAGGGATCTAGCAGATAGATTGGTTGATAAAGGAGTGGACCTTGTAGTATTATTTGATAAAGTTGGAGAAAAAGTTATTTTAATTGTTAAGAAGAAAAAATCTAATCAGTTGTTACATGCAGGAAATATTGCAAAAGAACTTTCAAAAGTTTTAGGTGGTGGAGGCGGCGGCAGACCAGACTTTGCACAAGCTGGAGGTAAAGATTTCGGTAAAGTGCAAGAAGCAATAAAAAAGCTTGAAGAAATTTTAAGGGAGTGTTAGCATGTTTAAAAGATACGACATGGGGATTGATTTGGGTACTGCAAATACACTAGTTTATGTTAAAAATAAAGGTATAGTTGTTAATGAACCATCTGTTGTTGCTATAAATGTAGAAACAGATGAGGTTTTAAAAGTTGGGAATGAAGCGAAAAATATGATAGGTAAAACGCCTGCTTATATAAAGGCAATTAGACCTTTAAAGGACGGAGTGATTGCAGATTACAACGTTGCACTTGCAATGCTTTCCTACTTTATTAATAGGGCACAAAATGGATTTTCTTTGTTTAGGCCATTAGTTGTAGTAGGTGTTCCAGTTGGAATTACTGAAGTAGAAAGTAGAGCAATACTTGAAGCAGGAAACGAAGCTGGTGCGAAAAGGGTTTTTTTAATAGAGGAACCTATGGCAACAGCTATTGGGGCAAATTTAAATGTTGAGGAACCAACTGGAAATATGGTTGTTGATATTGGGGGAGGTACAACTGAAATTGCAGTAATTTCACTTGGAAGTTTGGTTACTTGGACTTCTATTAGAGTTGCAGGGGATGAATTAGATGATGCTATTATTCAATATGTTCGTGAAGTGTATAGAGTGGTTATAGGTGAAAGAACTGCTGAAAGAGTTAAAATAGAAATAGGGAATGTTTTCCCTGACAAGGAATATGATGAACTTGAAACATCAGTAACAGGAATAGATTTATCGAGTGGTCTTCCAAAGAAATTGGTGTTAAAGGGCGGAGAAATTAGAGAAGCTTTGAAACCTATTGTAATGCAAATTATAGATTCAACTAAAGCAACGCTTGAAAAAACTCCTCCAGAATTGGTTGCAGATATAACTGAACGTGGAATAGTTGTTGCAGGTGGAGGTTCTCTTTTAAGAGGAATAACAACTTTAATTGAAAAAGAAACAGGAATAAATGCAATTGTTGCAGATGAGCCGATGACATGTGTAGCACGTGGAGCTGGTATGGTCCTTGATAAAATTTCAATTCTTTCGAGATTAAGGAGGAATGAATGAGTAAGGTAGAGATAATTTTGGTATCACTGCTAATTACATTGTTTTTGTTTGCCTTAAATTTTATTTTGGATGGTAAAGTAGTTGAAATTACAGGGGAATATTTTAGTGTTTTTTCTAAACCTTTTTTTTCGTTGAAAATGAGATTTATGAATTCTTTTGAAAACAAAAATGAATGTAAAATAATTGTATTTGATGAAATGAAAAATGAGCTTTTACCTTTATCTTACACGGAAAAGGGAGTATATTTTTATAAAATAGAATCTCCTGGAATAATTTTGACAGATGATAAAAAAATATTAGGAATAGCAAGAAAAACCGGAAAGTTTATTTTTGTAAAAAAATGGTGGTATGATAATGTTGAAGTAACAGTTGTTGCTAATAATTTTGAAGTAGAAGGATTTTTGAAAGAAGGAAAGCTTGAAGTTTTTGATAATGTTCAAATAAATAATGCGAAAATATTTTTATCAAAAAATACTCCTTACGGTTTGGCACTTATTAAGATGGGAATTCATCTTGCTGAAATAAAGGATGGAGTTTTAAAGTTGAATTTACCAGATATAAAAACAAAGAGGATTTATTTTATTCTAAATGATTATATTAAGAATAATTTGGGAGGAGATAGGGATGAGTGAATACGAAAAAATGACAAGAGAAGAATTGATAGCAAAAATTAAAGAACTTGAAGATGAAGTTGTATTTTTAAAATCCAGACAAAATGAACTTGAAGGACTTTTAAATGAATATTCGGAGATAGTGAAAAAGCAATTTGAAGCTTTTGATGATTTTATTAAGGATCTTGGAACAAAAAGAATGGTAGATCCACTAACTCGTGTATATTCAAAAGAACACATTTTAAAATTGATAAGCTATTATCATCAAAAAGCATTTGAAGAAAATTTCGAATACGCAATAGTGATGATCAAACTTTTAGATATCAACAGTAAAGAGGATTTTGAAAAAGAACAAATTATAATTACTTTAGGTAAAGTTCTTAGAGAAGCAGTAAGAGTACCACTTGATAGCATTGGAAGATATTCTTATGACTCTTTCTTGGTGCTTTTAACAGAAATTACAAAAGAAAATGCAGAAACTGTAAAAGAGAGAATAGAGCACCTTATTGAATTGAAAATTCCAGATGTGAAATTTGAAATTAGAATGGCAGTTTATCCACATGATTCAACAAGTTTAGAAGAATTATTAAATATAGTAAAAGCATAAAGGATGATAAAATGGGGTATTTTAAGGTAAAAAATTCAATATTAAATGGAAATGTAAGAATTTCAGGTGCAAAAAATTCTGCTTTACCTATTTTGGCGGCTACTATATTGAGTTCAGAAAAATTAGAGATTGAAAATGTTCCAGATCTTTTAGATGTTCAGACAATGATAGAGATATTGAGAAAAATTGGAAAGAAAGTAATATTTGAAAATAATAAAGTTACTTTAAATGGAACAGTAGAAAATCATGTTGTTCCATATGATTTGGTCAGAAAAATGAGAGCTTCTTTTAATGTTGCAGGACCGCTTGCTGTTATTCTTGGTGAAAGCAAGGTTTCTCTCCCAGGTGGGTGTGCTATAGGAGTTAGACCGGTTGATTATCATATAATGGGATTAAAAAAATTGGGATTTGAAGTTGAGATAGAACATGGGGAAGTATACATAAAAAAGGGCAAAAAGGAAAAAGAGGTAATTATTAATCTTCCATTCCCAAGTGTTGGTGCAACAGAACATTTAATGACGACTGCAGCTTTAATGGAAGGAACTACTGTTATAGAAAATGCTGCTATGGAGCCAGAGATAGTTGATCTTCAAAACTTTCTAAATTCTTTAGGTGCAAGAATTCAAGGAGCGGGAAGTAGGAAAATAGTAATTGAAGGGGTTAACTCATTAAATGGCGGAAGCTACAAAGTAATTCCAGATAGAATCGAGGCAGGAACGTATGCTATTGCAATAGCTGCAACCGGTGGAAAGGGTTATATAGAGGAAATAATCCCAGAACATTTGGAAATATTATGGGAAATTCTTAAAGAAACAGGTACGAATGTAATCATTGAAAAGAACAGAGTTTTTGTAGATGGAGAAGGTAAAAAGAGAGGAATAAATATAAATATTCAACCTTATCCTGGTTTTCCTACCGATCTTCAACCACAAATTTTAGTTTATCTTTCATTGGCTGATGGTGTTAGCATGGTTGTGGAAAATGTTTTTAAAAATCGATTTCATCATATTGATGAACTTGTTAGAATGGGAGCAGACATAAGAGTTGTTGATGGTACAGCTATTGTCAATGGAGTAAAAAAATTAAGTGGAACTAAAGTTGAAGGAACAGATTTGAGGGCAACAGCTGCTTTAATAATTGCTGGCCTTGTTGCCGAAGGTACTACTGAGGTTCATAATGATTTTCATGTTTTAAGAGGTTATGAAAATATTGTTGAAAAAATTAGACATTTAAATGGAGAAATTGAACATATAGTTTGAGGTGATTTTCTTTGAAAAGAAAGTTGTTATTATTCTTATTAGATGTTCTTGCAACCATTATTGCTGGTGTAGTAGCTTTGTTTATAAGGTTTGGTTTTGATTTTGTTGAAATGGATAAGTATAATGAGTCTATCTATTTCTATGTTATTATAGCTGCAGTTGTTTATGTTTTAAATGGAAATTACAAGATAGTTTGGAGATACGCTAATCAAAAAGATTTTTTGATTATTTTCAGAGGAACACTTTTTTCTTATCTACTAACAGTTATGTTTTTTCACTTTTATAGATCATTTGTTTTGCCTAGATCTGTTGGAATGATTACTTTTCTTGGCTCTTTTATGTTTATTTTAACGGGAAGACTTCTGTACCAATTTTTTGTGCAAACATCCAAAAATCACACCAGAAAATTTTTGATTGTAGGTACTGAAAATATGGCGGTTTCTTTGGCAGAAGATATTGAAAAAAACAAAGTAGGTGAAATAGTAGCTTTTGTAGATGATGATAAATCTAAAATTGGAAGAACTATTATGGGTAAAAAAGTCTATGGCCCAATTTCTAAAATTGGTGAACTTTCAAAGGTCATAGATTTTGATGAATTAATAATTGCAATTCCTGGAATTACAAGTAATAAGGTAAATCAAATAGTAGATTTAGTTGATTTGAGTAAAGTAAAAGTAAAAATTATTCCTTCTTTTGAGGAAATTCTTAGTGAAAAAGTAAAGATAGATGATATAAGGAATATTTCACTTGAAGATATTATTGGAAGAAAACCTATTGATGTAAATTTGCAAGAAATTGGTGAATATTTAAAAGATAAAGTTGTTTTAGTTACAGGAGCAGGAGGAAGTATCGGGAGTGAGCTTTGTAGACAAATTGTTATTCAAAAACCTAGGAGTTTGATATTATTAGGTAGAGGCGAAAATAGTATATATGAAATTTCTGAAGAATTGAATGAGAAATACGCAGATGTTGAAATTTTTAGAGCAATTGGTGATGTAGAAAACAGAGAATGGATGGAAAAAATTTTTGAAAAGTTCAAACCAGATATAGTTTTTCATGCGGCAGCTCACAAGCATGTACCTTTGATGGAAGAAAATCCTTATGAAGCAATAAGAGTAAATGTCTTTGGTACAATAAATTTGGCAGATATATCATGTAAGTTTAATGTAGAAAAATTTGTTTTTATTTCAACTGACAAAGCAGTTAATCCAACGTCATTTATGGGATTGAGTAAAAGGATAGCTGAACTTTATATATTATCTAAGAAATGTTCTACAAGATTTTCAATTGTAAGATTTGGTAATGTTATAGGAAGTGCGGCAGTGTGCTTTGGAAATTTAAAAAACAAATTGAACAGGGAAAGCCAGTAACTATAACACATCCTGATATGAGGCGTTACTTTATGAGTATTCCAGAAGCAGTTTCACTAGTTTTAGAATCAACGATCTTAAATGGTAATCTTTTTGTTTTAGATATGGGGGAACAAATTCCAATTGAGGAGATTGCTAGAAAACTTGGAAAGATCTTAGGAAAAGACAATATAGAAATTGTTTATACGGGAATTCGCAGAGGTGAAAAATTGTATGAAGAATTATTTTATCCATATGAAGTGGCAAATAGAACCAAACATCCGAAAATTTTTAGTGTAAAATATGATAAACCTTTCAATGAAGACGAAATAAAGAAAAATTCTCTTGAAATTTTAGAAAATTTGAAGGGTTTTAATTTCGAAAAAGCGTGCGAATATGCAAGAAAATTGGTTCCAGAATTTAAATTTAGAGGAGGAATAGAATGAGATTTATTGATAGTTTTACGGTAAAATATGTAAGAAAGAATAAGAAGGATTATTTAGCAAAAATTGTTAAAAATCTTTCTGAATATCATGAAAATGGCCTGAAATGTGAGATTAAATCTAATCAAAATTTTGGTAGAATAAAGCTAGAATTATATGAAACTTCAAAAGAGGGCGAATTAATTTTATTTAAGGGTTTATTTTTTTCAAATATTGATGATTTTGAATTTTCTGAAGTAAGGGTATTTTCAGAAAAACTTTTATTAAATAATAGTCTTGTTTCTGATGTGATTGTATCTGAGATTTCTGATAACGTTATAAAAGGTCTTATTTATGACAATGATGTTGTTTATGTGGTTTTGGATGAAAATAAAACTAAAGAAATGACTAATAATGAAATTTCATACTTGGTTTTAAAATACTTAGTTGAGAATATTTTTGAAGAAGAATTTAGAAAAGATGATTATGAATTAGAAATTGAAACTGAGATTACAGACTTTTTCATGTGAGGTGTGGTTATGTTAATGGGGTTTATCTTATTGGGATTGGGGATTTTAATATTATTTTCGGTATTTTTCTCCTTCTCATATTCTTTTATTTTTCTAATTGGGTTTCTTATAATTGGATTTGGGATTTACAAATTAATAAGAAGTTTTCCAAAAGGTATCGCTGCTATAATTGTTGGAAGTATTATTGTTGCTAGTGCTTTTGGAAAAATTCATTTTGATGTTTTGGAGTTTATAGTGATTTTAATTAGTTCTGGATTAATAGAAGTAGGCTTAGATTTGATTGTAAAGAAAAAGGGATGAAGCTATGATATAATAATTTTTGCAATAAATATAAACTGGAGGTGGGCGAATGGGTGCTGTTGATAAAAAAAGAACTATTTCTTTGATAGGTCATAATGGATCAGGAAAGAGTGTGTTATTGTCTAGTATGCTTTTTAATGCTGGAGTACTTGATAAAATAGGAAATAAAGATATTGATTATGATCCAATTGAGGGTGAAAAAGGTTCGAGTCTATCCTCACATATTGCCTCTTTTAATTTTGATGGTACTCAATATACGGTTATAGATACTCCAGGCTTTAGTGATTTTGTTGGAGAAGTAATTAATGCGATCTTTGTTACGGAAAATATTGTATCAGTTGTCAATGCCACAGCTGGAGTTGAAATTCAAACTGAAAGAACTTGGGCAATTGCAGAAGAAATGAAAAAACCAATTGCTGTTTTTATAAATCAAATGGATAAAGAAAGAGCAAATTTTGAAGAATCACTTGAAAGTTTAAAAGAAAGATTTGAGAAAAATTTTGTTCCAATTTTTTATCCTATTGGGGCAGAAGATAGTTTTAAAGGAATTGTTGATATTTTCTCTTCGAAAGCTTTCGTCTATGAAAATGGTAAAGCAAAAGAAGTTGAAGTTCCAGCGGAATTAAAAGATAAAATTGAAGAATTGAAATCTTCAATGATTGAAGATATAGTTTCTCTTGATGAAGAATTAATGGAAAGGTATTTTAATGATGAAGAAATATCAGCTGAAGAATTATTAAAAACTTTAAAAAAGGGATATAAAACTGGAGAGATAGTACCTGTATTTTGCGGTTCAGCTGAAAAAAATATTGCTGTAGATCAATTCCTAAAAGTAATGACTATTTTAGGAGTAAATCCATCTGAGGGGAATTCCTATAAAGCTGTTTTAGAAACTGGTGATGAAGTTGAAGTAGCGCCAGTTGAAGATGAACCAATTGTTGCTTATACTTTTAAAGCAATTGTTGATCAATTTGTTGGAAAATTGAGCTTTTTAAAAATAATCAGTGGAAAATTAACTTCTGGGGATACACTTATAAATGTGAATAAGGGAACAAGTGAAAAAATCGGACATTTATATTTCCCTGTTCTTAAGAATACCAACGAAGTTTCAGAGGCTTCATGTGGAGATATTATAGTCATTCCTAAATTAAAGGAAAGTTCAGTTGGAGATACAATGACCCATAAAGATAGAAAACTTAAGATAGTACCACCAGAATTTCCAGAACCAATGATTTCAAAGAGTATAAATCCAAAATCCAAATCTGATATTGATAAGATCAGTAACGGGCTTGCAAGACTTGCAGACTCTGATCCAACATTTAGTTGGGAATTTGATCCAGAAACTTCTGAAACAGTTATCTCTGGAATTGGAAATATCCATTTGGATGTAATGGTTGAAAGGCTTAAGAACATTTTTGGTGTTGATGTTGAGGTTGGTAAGCCAAAGATCGCTTATAGAGAGACAATAATGGGAAAGGCCATTGGAGAACACAAACACAAAAAGCAAACAGGTGGACATGGACAATATGGACATGTTAAGATAGAAATTGAGCCACTTGAAAGAGGAAAAGGATTTGAATTTGTTGATAAGATAGTTGGTGGAGTAATTCCAAAGAACTTTATACCTTCAGTGGAAAAAGGTATAAGAGAGGCGATGAAGAAGGGATCGCTTGCAGCATATCCAGTCGTTGATATTAGAGTTACGTTGTTTGATGGTTCATATCATGAAGTTGATTCTTCAGATATTTCATTCCAAATAGCTGCAATTCAAGCATTTAGAAAAGCCTTTGAGCAGGCAAAACCTGTATTATTGGAACCAGTTATGGAAGTTTCCGTATTTGTTCCAGATGAGAATGCTGGTGATGTAATGGGAGAAATTAGTTCAAGAAGGGGAAGACCTCATGGAATGGAGCCAGCAGGAAAAGGTATTACAAAGATTACTGCAGAAGTTCCACTAGCTGAAATGTTAGACTTTTCCGGAAGATTGTCTTCAATTACAAGTGGTAGGGGATACTTTACAATGAAATTTTCAAAATATGATATAGTTCCACCAAATGTGCAAGAAAAAATTATTCAAGAAAGAAAACGTGAATTAGAACAAGAATAAAATTTTTATATGTAAGTAAAAATGAGGCGCAACTATGCGCCTCATTTTTTTTTAAGGAAAAGTGTTTGAATCTATAGAAAAATACTATGGACAAAGTATAACTTGGAGGGTCGATATGGAAAAAAAAGGAAAATTTCTAAAATTTTTAGTTGCATTCATTATAGCTGTGTTGTTTTTTTCTAATTTAATATTTATTTCTTATTTTAAGTTTCAGCTAAATCAAGTTTATGGAATTGATGAAGGTATTTTTTCTAATTTTAAGAGTTATTCAGCTTACTTATTGTCAAAAATACCATTGGTAAATAAATTTGTTAAATATGAACCTTTAAGTATAAATGAGCCAAAAAAATATTTTGAAGAAGTTTTGGAAAGTTACAAGAAAAATATTGAGGAGTTAATAAAGCAATCTGAGGAAAAGTTAAAAGAAGCAGAAAAATTAAAGCAAGAAAATGAGTTATTGTATAAAACATTAAAGTCAATAGAGGATGAATGGAAAGAAAGGAAAATTAAAGAAGAAATTTCGAAAGTTGAAGTGGTTAAGAAAGTTGAAAATTTAGATAGCTTAGTTGAAATATTTAAAAATGGTGACTCAAAAGAACTTTTGCCTTTAATGAATAGCGAGAAAGTTGATGTAAAAACTTTAGCTGTTGTATTTCAAAAACTTTCACCTGATTTAAGAAGTGAAATGGTACAATCTTTAGCCTCGGTAAATCCAACAAAAGCTGCATCAGTGGTTAATACAATATACAATGTCGAAGAGATTTTAAAGGAAGTTAATAGTAAAATAAAGGAATTAGAAGATTTTTACGCAAAATTGTATGAAAGAGAAAGCCAATTAATATCTCTTGAAGGTTTCAATAAAGCTATAAAAAGTTACATTTTAAATTTAACAGAGGAAGAAATAAAAGCTTTTATAAATCAATATCAAGAATCTCCTAAGATAGTAGCCTATATATTGTCCAATCTAGAGCCTAGTAAATCAAGAAATATACTTAAATGGTTGAAAGAAAATAATGAAAAATTATTTATTGAGATAATAAAACTTGGTGGTGGGATCGAATGAACTTTTTGATGCAGATTGTTAATATAAAAAAAGGTTCTAATTTAAAATTAACAACAAATGAAAAAATAAAAGATAATCAAAACTTTAAAGGTTTTGAGCAAGCGCTGCTTGAAACAAAAAAGAAAGTTATGGCTAATTTCCTTTCTAAAAGAGTATTTGAAATATCTAGTAGCATGAAAAAAGAATTAACAACTCCTGCTACGGAGTTAAAGAAAGCTATAGAAAGTTTATCATTGACAAATAATAGGCAAAATGGAGCTGGGAAATTAAATGATTTAGGTGGAAAAAATGCAATTATTAAGAATGATACTAACAAAGTTATAGAAAAAAATACCAACGCACTGGATGCAGAGAAAAAAATAGTTATTGAAAATAGTAAAATTCTATCATTGAAAAAATTAGAAAAAAATTCTAAACTGAGAGATAAAGAATTTGAAACCAAAATGAGTAAAAAAGAACAAGAATTTATTTTAAAAGAAATTAAAAGTATTAACAAAAAGGTTATTGTTGATGAAAGTAAAAATAATTTGCCAATTAAAACAAATTTAGATTCAAGTATTGAAAATATCGATATAAAGAAAATTAGTAATAAAAAAGAAATAAAAATAATTCCTAATTCTAAAGATAATAAAGCTAAAGCTGAAATTGTTTCAAAAACAGATGTGGTAAAAAAGCTAATAATCAATGAAAGAAAATTAATAAAGGACGATAGATTAAAAAAGGAAATTTCGAAAGTTGAAGTGGCTAAAAAAGTCGAAAATTTAATTCAAAAAGATATCAAAGATAAGGTAATTGTTAAAGACAAAGATTTAAACAAAATTCAATTGGAAGATAAGTTTAAATCAAAAATTCAGTTCATTGAAGATGTAGAGCAAAAAATAAAAAGTAGTATAGGTTTAGAAAGTGGAACTTTTTTAAATGAAAAAAAAGTTGAAAGTGATACTAAAAATCTTTATTCGAAAAAAAGTAATGAAAAGATTTATGGTCTAGAAAATAAAAAAATAATTGAAGGTGTATTGAAGAAAGGAAAAATAATTAGTAAAAATTTTGTGGATAGAGTTTTAAACATACCAGATAACAATAAAAAAATTGTTGTTATTAATGAAAAAGAAATAAATCTAAAAAAAGGTGAAAAACTAATAATTTTAATAGATCCAAATAAATTGTTAAATTTAGAGAGTAAAACAACTAAATACGAATATAAAAAAGTTTTGAAAAATAATTTAACTTCAAGGAAAATAACATGGAATGATAAATTGGAGAGAATTCCTTTAGTTTTAAAAATTAATTTAAAAGATTTTGTAAAAGGTAGTAATGAGATAAAAGATAATTTTGAAGGTTTGAATGAAAAAGATAATATAAAGTTAAAAATTTCAAGCAAAAAGTTTTTGATATTGGATAATAAAGTTAATGTTGATAGTGTTTTTCCAAATGATAGCACCATAAAAGCTGTTGTTTTACAGCCGATGATAGTCAATATATTAGATAATAAAGAAAATTTTGAAAGTATCAGAAAATTGGATAGTCTGATGTTGAAAAAAGAACATACTGGGCATTTAAAAATTGATTTAAAGTCTATAAAGAAAAATGTGGAAACTTTGAATGAATTAATTAGGAAAATGGAAAGTGTTTCGAAGAATAATAAAAGTGAGGTAAATGTAAAGTTTGTTTTTGAACGAGAAAATAAAATTTCAAAATTGAAAAGTGAATTTAGTGATATAAAACCAAAAGTTTCTAATAATATAAAAGAGTTTTATGCCAAAAAAAGTTACCAATCTCTTTCGCATATTGATGAGAATATTGTGAGGTCTGGCGATTTACAAACTGGGAAGGTAGATTTGAATCAGAAGGTAGAAATTGAAACTCAAAATAGAAATATAGAGAATATTTACAAAAAAGTTGTTGAAATGATAAATTTTAAGGGAGAAATAATTAAAGAAAAAGCGGTTATAAATTTAGAACATCCTGCTTTTGGAAAAATGGAAATAAATTTGGAAAAGGTAAAAGATGAAATAGTTGTAAAGTTTGTATTTGATAATAGTGATTCAAAGGAAATTATAGAAAAGGGATTGGTTAATTTAAGAGAAAGATTATTAAATGTAGGTTTAGAAGTAAAAGAATTTAATTTAGAAGTTAAAGAAGAGCAAGAATGGTACGAGGATGAAAATCAGCATCCTAATGAAGATCAACAACAAGAGCAAAAGAGAAGACAAAAAAGGTGGGTGAAGCAAGATGATGAATTGGGTTTCGATGGATAATATATACAATTTGAGTACAAATTCAAAAAAACAAGAAATAAAAAAGGAATTAGACAAAGAAGCTTTTTTGGAACTTTTAGTAACTCAATTAAAAAATCAAGATCCATTAGAACCATTGAAAGACAGAGAATTTATTGCCCAAATGACACAGCTATCCACATTAGAACAGATTACTAATATGAGCGAGTCTGTACAGAAGTTTGTTGAAAGTTCTGCTTCATTGTATAGAGCTCAAGCTTCTTCCATGGTTGGAAAGTATGCAGTTGTAAAATCTAATGTGTTAGAGCTATCAAACGGGACAACATCGACTCAAGTTTTCAAATTAGAGTCTCCATCGCATGTTATTTTAAAAATTTACGATGAGAATGGAAAATTGGTTCGTCAAGAAGATTTGGGTAATTTGAGTGAAGGAATGCAGACTTTTCTTTGGGATGGTAGAAGCGATGATGGTGTGATGCTTCCTGATGGGAAATATACTTTCAATCTTTATTCAGTACAACCTGATGGAAATTTAGAGGAAATTTCTGCTATGGATGGAGGAAAAGTGGAAGCAGTACAATTTAGGGATAATGATGTTTATGTTCTAGTAAATGGAAATTTGTATCCTATAAGTTCAATAATAGAAATTTCGCAAGAGGGGTGAAATAGATGATTAGGTCAATTTATAGTGGTGTTACAGGATTGCAAGGATTTCAACAAGCAATTGATGTTGTTGGAAATAACATTGCAAATGTTAGTACAATTGGCTTTAAAGCTTCTAGGGTTACTTATGCAACGACCTTTTCCCAAGTATTAGAATTATCTAAAAGAGCCACAGAATTAACAGGAGGTACAAATCCAAAGCAAATTGGTTATGGTGTTAAGGTAGCATCTATTGATAAAATCATGTCACAAGGAAGTTTTCAAAATACTGGAAAGAAAACAGATTTAGCAATTCAAGGAGATGGCTTTTTCATTTTAAAAGATGGTTCAGGAAAGATATATTATACAAGAGCTGGTAATTTTGATTTGGATGTAAATGGTACATTGGTACAAGCATCTTCAGGACTTAAATTACAAGGATGGGTTGCAGAACCGGATCCAGAATCAGGAAAGAGATTTGTTGATACTAATAAGCCAATATCAGATATTCAAATTTCTGCAGGTCTTTCAATGGCTGCTAAAAAAACATCTTATATGACTGTTGCTAATAATCTTGATGCAAGAGTTGGGCCTAGCAAAACAGTTATGACACTTTCTGGTTATGGAGGAAATTCTGTAGATGTAAAAATACTTTTTGACCGTGAAAGTGGGGCATTGCAAGAACCATTCTCAGATTACCAGATTTATAGAGCAAAGGTTTATAGTGGAAGTGATGATTCTGTTGATGGAGAAATTTATATTAAATTTGATAAATTTGGAAATGTAGTTCAATCTGGAGCGATAAAGCAATCACTTTCTGCAACAGCAACGACTGATGGAAGCTTAACTTTGAACAATATTCAACAAGATGATGGAAATTATACGTTTATTATAAAAGATTCAAACGGAAGTATTTTGGATGTTCAAACTTCGAGTGTTTCAAGTGGTAATGCAACAATTTCATCTGAAAAAATTGTTAATGGTGGAAATTATATCGTAGAAATAGCAAACGATGTTGTTGACTTGCAAACTCCTGGGTATGTATTATCAACGGAAACTCCAACTAGTGTTGCAGCAAATCAGATAGACTTTACATATAATGGAACAACTACCTCTTCACCTATAAAAGTATTTGTAAGAGACGGAAATGGTAATTTAGTGGGAGAGTATAGCTTAAATAATATAACAAATGGAACTTCATATAGTTTATCAGGAGTTTTTAATCCAAGTGGAACGTATACAATAGAAGTAGTAAGAGAAGATACTGTTAATAGTGTAGTAGTACCTGGTAGTGGTGAACCTAGATTTTATGAGGCAGATAATCCAACAAATTTTGCAGTTTCTGAATTTAATTCTCCATTTTACACAACTTCAGTGCAAGTTTATGATACATTAGGAAATGCCTATACTTTGTATATAGATTTTGTAAAACTTTCAGCAAATTACTATGACGGTACAGACACTTTCAAAAATGCTTGGGCTTTTAGAGTAAGAAACGCAAGTGGGGAAAATATTAAATATCTTTCTAATTATGAAACAGGTCAAGAAATTACTAGTGGAACAGCTGGTGTTATGACATTTGATGAAAGCGGAAGATTTACTGGCATTTATGCTTTCGATCCTTCTACTGGCAAGGTAAATAGAGGTGAATCAATAGATGCTATAAAATTTGATGCCGGTGAAAATGGAGATGGAGAAGTAAAGATAAAGTTAAATTTGACTGGAATAACTCAATTTGCAGCAACTTCTGATGCTTATGTTACAGAACAAAATGGTAATGCTCAAGGAACTCTAGAATCTTTCTCAATAGCTGAAAATGGAGATATAATTGGAACATTTAGTAATGGGCTTACTGATAAGCTAGGAAAAGTAGCACTTGCTATATTTAATAATCCTGCTGGTTTATTGGAAGCTGGGAATTCATTATATACAGAAAGTGCAAACAGTGGAGGAGCAATAATTAGACAACCAGGTTTTGGTGGTTCTGGTTCTCTAATATCAGGTGCATTAGAGATGTCAAATGTAGATTTATCAGAAGAATTTACAAAATTAATTATTGCACAGAGAGGTTTTCAGGCAAATGCTAGAGTTGTAACAACTGCTGACCAAATTCTTCAAGAAGTTGTTAATTTGAGACGATAATAATTGAGGAGTGATTTTTATAATTTTACTTACTTCATTATCAGGACAGCAATTTTATTTAAATGCAGATTATATCGAAAAAGTAGAAGAGCTTCCTGACACTACAATAACTTTGTACAACGGAAAAAAATATATAGTTTCAGAAGATGCTAAGACAGTTATAGAAAGAATTATTGAATATAAAAAGAAGATTTTGAATATTCCTCCTTTATTTAAGGACGGTGATGATTAATGGATATAGCATTAATTGGTGGTATTGGTATAGCTTTTGCTATGGTTGTCTTTGGAATTGTTTCTGGTGGTGGAGATTTTGCCGCGTTTATTAATATTCCATCCATTGTTATAGTTATTGGTGGTTCTATTGGTGCTGCAATTGCAGCAAATCCGAAAGATATTGGTTTTAAAATTGTTCAGATAGCACTTGAAGCTTTGAGAGAACCAAAAACCGATTATGTAAATTTGTTAAAAACGTTAGTATCTTTGTCAGAAAAAGCAAGAAGGGAAGGTCTCTTATCACTTGAAGAAAATATAGAGCAACTCGATGATCCATTTATGAAAAAAGGTCTTCAACTTTTAGTTGATGGTACAGAACCTGAAGTTTTAAAATCAATGCTTGAAATAGAAGTTGAAGTTGCTAGTAATGAAATGAATTTGAAGAAGGGATTATTTGAAGCAATTGGAGCATATGCTCCTGCGTTTGGAATGATAGGAACTTTGATAGGGTTGATACAAATGCTTAAGAGCCTTAATGATCCTAACTCGTTAGGTCCTTCAATGGCAGTTGCATTAATTACTACATTGTATGGTTCTATAATGGCAAATGCTATGGCTCTTCCTATAGCAGAAAAAATTGCAAAAAGGGTAATAAGTTTTGAAATGGAAAAAACGATGATTTTAGAAGGAATTTTGTCAATTCAAGCTGGTGAAAACCCAAGAATATTGGAGGAAAAATTAAAGTCCTTCTTACCAGATGCTGTAAAAGCTCAGTATGAAGCAGCTACTCAGGAGGCGGGCGCATAATAATGGCTAAAAAACAAGAATGCCCAAAGGGTGCTCCGCTTTGGATGACAACATACGGAGATATGGTGACCCTTTTACTAACATTTTTTGTTTTGCTATTTGCAATGTCAAGTATTAGTCCAGGAAAATTTCAACAGGTTGCAGTTGGATTAACATCGGCGTTAAATGGTAATCCACCAAGTGTTCTTACAGGAGGAAAATCTTTGCAGACTGAGCCTTTGATATCGCAAAATCCGGGTGTATATCAGGAGATATTGAAAATTTCAGAAGAGTATAAAGGAAAAGTAACAGTAGAGGAAAGAGACGAAGGTACGTTAATTACAATTAGCGATTTGGATATATTTAATCCCGGTAGTGCGCGTTTAACTGCCGAAGCAAAAAAATTATTAGAAAAATTAGGAGCAGTAATTATTGAACATACAACAAATGTTTTAGAAATATATGGATACGCTAATGAAATTCCTGTACCAGAAAATTCTATTTACCAATCAAACTGGCATTTAAGTTCCGCAAGAGCATCAAGTGTTGTTTACTTTTTTACTACAGAACTAAAGCAAAAGAGAACTCTTGAAAGAATTGCAGATATACAATTGGGAAGATTCGACCCAGATTACTATTATGCAGCTGAAAGATTTTTGCCAATTGGAAAGGGAGATATTGAAATTCAAAAGGAAATAAAAGCATTAAGAAATTTGTACGAATTTGAACTTGAAGAGATGAGAAAAAAATTAGTTGCTGGTGAAATAACAAGAGAAGAATGGAATAATTTTGTAGCACAAAAAACTGAAGAAACAGATAATAAGATAAGACAATTAAGAGAGAAGTATAGAAGAATTGATATTTTAATTAAACGTGAACTTGCAAAATAGGAGGGATTTTAATGCCAGAAGAAGAAATCCAAGAAGGACAACAACCTAAAAAAAAGAAAGGAATAATGGGGTTATTAGGACCTATTTTGATACCGCTTGTGATTTCATTAGTTGTTAGTGTTGCAGTGGTAATGTTTTTGGGTAATAATACTCAAGTCCAAACTGAGAAAACAACTACTACGACCACTACGACAGCAGTTCCAATAAAAGCAGTAGTTATTCAACCAGGAACCTATCAGACATTTATGTTAAAAGGTGGTAAAGAGGTTGCTGTAATAGATTCTTTATCTTTTAAAGTTGGAAGCGACCAATGTAGAAGTTTAATTGCTGAAAAAAATGATGAAATTATGGATGCATTAATGTTGATATTTTTGAGTAAAGAAAGAACAGAGATAAATACTCCAGCTGGGATTGAACTTTTAAAAAAGCAAATTAAAAACGCTGTTAACGAAATTACCGGCTTTGTTGGTGAAAAAGAAAAGGAAGGGGTAATTGATGTATATTTGTATATAAAGGCCGTTAGTTCCGTTCAATAATTGAGGTGATAAAATGTCTGATGTTTTGAGCCAAGAAGAAATAGATCGATTACTGCAAGCGGTTAATCAAGGGGAAGTATCAATTGAAGAAGTAAAAAAAGAAGAGGAAGAAAAAAAAGTAAGAACATATGATTTTTTAAGGCCTAGAAAATTTTCAAAGGAGCAAGAGAGAACTTTACAAATGCTCCATGAAAATTTTGCAAGGAGCCTTTCAACTTATTTTTCAGGGCGTCTTCGTAGCTTTGTAGCAGTTGATTTGGTCGGTCTTGATCAGATGACTTATGATGAATTTGTAAAGTCAATTCGCAATCCTTCATATATAGCAGTTTTTTCTGCCAAAGAATTTGTTGGAAGTGCAATTTTGGATATAGATTTAGAAATATTTTTTGGGGTATTAGAAATATTGCTGGGAGGACCTGGTATGAATGTGGAAATTAACAGGCCTCCAACAGATACTGAAATTGAAGTAATGAGAAAAGAAGTAGTAAATATTTTAACTAACTTGGCACAAGCATGGAGTACCGTTTATTCTTTTACACCAGTTATTGAAGCAATTGAAACAAATCCACAATTTGTTCAAATTGTTGCTTCAAATGAAATGGTTCTTGTAATTACATTGTTGTTAAAAATAGAAAATATTGAGGGATATATTAATATTTGTTGGCCATCATCTTTGATTGAACCTATTGGTGAAAAATTAACTACTCAAAGTTGGTTTAAGACCAAGCAAAAAATAGTTTCTGAAGAAGACATGAAAGCATTACGTGAAAATTTAGCAAGAACAATTGTTGAACTTTCGGTAGCTGTTGGTGAGACTAATTTAACACTCTGGGATATACTGAACTTAGAGGTTGGAGATGTTATAAGATTAGATACTTTTAAAGAAGATCCTTTAAAAATTAAATTAAATGGTAAAGATAAATTTTTAGGTGTCCCAGGAGTATTTAAAGGAAAATATGCGGTAAAGATTGTTGAGGTTCTCGATGAGGAGGAGATAAAATGATGGGTGATGAACAATTTTTATCCCAGGAGGAATTAGATTCATTACTTAATCAATTAAATGAAGATGAAGATTTAACTGAGATAGAAAAAGATATGTTTGGTGAAATAGGGAATATTATAATGGGGAGTGGAACTACTGCGCTTTCAACTTTGCTTGGGAGGAAAGTTGATATTACTGTTCCCACAGTTGATTTGAAAAAAATTTCAGAAATAAAAAAAGAAGTTACAGGAAAAAATGCAGTAGTTTCCATACATTTTAAAGGTGCAATAGAGGGTCTAAATGCTCTTATTATTCCGCAAATGTTGGTTGCACAAATAGCTAACATAATGATGGGTGGAACGGGAGAAGTTGAAAATGAAGAAGTTGATGAAATCTCATTAAGTGCTGTCTCAGAAGCTATGAATCAGATGATGGGAGCTGCAGCAACTTCCCTTTCTGACATGTTAAAAAAGCCTGTGGATATTACTCCACCAACTGTTGAATTGATTGATTTTGATGGTGACAACGTTAATTTCCCACCTATTGCAACTAGTGATGATGCGGTTGTAGCGAAGGTTAATTTTAAGCTTGTAATAGAAGGTTTAGAGCCAGCTGATTTCTTTTTAGCAATGCCTCCAGAGTTTGTTAAAAAATTGTATAGTATGATTTTTGAAAGCGAAAAACAAGAAAAGGTAGAATCGAGTGCAGCAGGAACTTCTTCACCTGTTTCTACTCAAAATTATGCCGAGCATTCTGCTACAACTACAAAAAATGTAGAGAAAAATCCTGTTTCGGTATCTCCAGTGCAATTTCAATCTTTTGAAAGTGGCGGAACTGTAAAATCAACAGGAGAAATACCTGATAGAATACAGGCACTTCTTGATATTCCACTTAATGTTGTAGTTGAGCTTGGAAAGACAAAACTTACTTTAAAGCAAGTTATGGAATTATCAGTAGGTTCTCTAATTGAATTGGATAAGCTTACTGGAGAGCCAGTTGATATTATTGTAAATGGTAAACTAATTGCCCGTGGCGAAGTTGTAGTAATTGATGAAAATTTTGGAGTAAGGATTACGGAAATTGTAACACCTCAGGAGAGATTTTATACACTAGAATAACTCCCTTCAGTGTTGAAGGGAGTTTTTTTAATATGATATTTTTTCAAGTATTTTATCACACAACTTTCCTTTATAACCATTCTCATTTGAAAGCTCACTTAGTAATCTAACTAGGCTGAAAAAGCTGTCTTTTGGAACAGAATTTGAAAATTTGATTAAATTTTCTGCAATTATTTCTGCTTTTTCATGTAATTTTTTTGCATTTTCTTCATCAAGATTTGAAAAAAAGTCAATTATTCTTAGAATTATTGAATTAGCTTCATGTAGTTCTAATTTGTCTGGAATAACTCCTTCTAATAGCAATTGATTTGCGGTAGGAATATTTAAGAAGAGGTTTTCCGTAAATATTTTTGCTGCTTCTGGCCCGAGTATTCCAGAGGCAAGTTGATATCCAAAAATTTTTTTCTCCTCATCGGAAAGTTTTTTGAATACATTTCCAAGCTTATGCCAGCTTCTTGGGCTTGGTTTTATGGTTGTCTTTAGTGATATATGATTTGGAGAATATAAAAATTCAGGATTTTTTTCAATGAATTTTATTATTTCATTTGGAATATCGTTTTTTTGTGCCCAATTTAACCATTCTTCAAGGTCAGGTGTAATTTCAAGGATAAAGAATCTTGACAAAAATGCAGGATCAGTTATTAAATCTACCTGGTCATATTCTTCATCAGGAGGATTCATAGAAGCTACAATCCAAGTGCCTTCTGGCAATATGTGATTATGAATTCTTTTGTCAACCAAGAGCTGCATAATAGCGTTCCTAATGCTTCTATGAGATCTATTGATTTCATCTAAGAAAAGTATTGTTTGATTATTTTTAGGCCACCAATCAGGTTCAAGAAAAACTGTTTTATCATCTTGCCTTGAGGGTAGTCCTATTAAATCTCCAGGTTCCATTTGTGAAAGAACTAAAATAATTAATTCTCTGTTTTTCTCACGAGCGATTTCTCTAATTATATCGGTTTTACCTACACCAAAATGGCCAACTAAAAGTGGTATTTCACCGCTTTCCATTATTTTGCGGGCTAGAGTTTTTGCTTCTAAAAGTGTCAAGTTGAGCACCTCCCAGTTCTTCGATGAGTTCTTCTATTAGTGTTTCTTCTTTAAAAGTTTCAGTTAAACCGTATATATAAGATCTTCCACTTTTTTTTCTTTTAATTACGCCGCTATAAAGTAGCTGTTTTAAAATGTTTGTAGAATCTTTCCCACGGATTCCATCTATTTCCTTTTTTGTTGCTTCTTTCTTTGTTGCAAGAAGTATTACAATTTCAAGTTGTTGATTTGTAAGAGTGCTTAAAGAACGTCTTTTTACAACTTTTTCAATATATGAAGAATACTGCTTTTTCGTGTAAAATTTTAAATATCCATCTATGTTTTTTAATTCAATTCCAGATTCAGAATTATTGTTATATTTTGAATAGAGATGTTTTATAATCTTATTTATTTCATCCTGATCAATATTTGTTAGTTCGCTGAGTTTTTGAATAGATATTCCTTTTGATGCAAATATAATTGCTTCGATTAGTGCAATTTTTTCTTTTTCCATAGACTAAACACTCCTAATGTAAAATTCTTCATCTAAAGTTATTTTTTTAAGTTTAATTAGTTCTAGTATTGCAAGAAAGTACATTATAATTTCATACTTGCTATTTAAGTTTTTAAGAATTTCATATAAGTTTTTGTTGATATTAGAATTTAGAACCTTACTCATTATAGTTTCGATTGTGATTTCTTCTTTTTTGATTTTATATACTTTTTGCTTTAATTCAACTTCTTTTATAGCATTTTTTATTATATCTTTTAACTTTTTTTCGTTAATTTTCGGAAAAACAGTTTTTACAGAAACTGGCATTTTTTCAATATTTAAATTTTCGCTATTTTTAACTTTTTCGACTAAATCTTTTAAGGCTGCATATTGCTCAACTTGTGAATAAAATTTTTCTTTGGATATTTTAAAAGACTCATCCTCACTGCTTCTTGGTAGAAGACTTTTTGATTTTAACTCCATTAAATAAGAAGCAGTGACTATAAATTCAGAAGTTATATTAAGATTTAAATTCTTCATTTGTTGTAAATACTCATAAAACTCATCAGCAAGCTGAGAAAGAGGAATATCCCTAATACTTAGTTTCTTCTTTTTTACTAAATATATTATTAAATCTAATGGACCTTCAAATTCTTGGAATTTAAATACTAATTCCATTAAAAACCTTCTTCTTCAATGATAGATATGTATTTGATATTATATATTTCAAGTAAATTTGCTACTGATTCAGGATCTTCACATTGAATTTTTATAGAAACCTGTCTTTTGTTGTCGTCTTTGAGAGTAAGAATTGATAAAATGTTCATTTTATTATTTGCAAGAACATCTATTACTCTTTTTAGTTCACCAGGTTTATCTTCAAGTTCTAAAATTATTCTGGTTCCTTGTTCATCCATTGCTGAAAGTTCAATAAATGCTTCAAGTACCTCTTGGACAGTTAAAACTCCAATAACTTCTGCGTTATTGTTTACAACTGGAAGAACTTGATCTTTGTTTTCTATTAACATTAGTGCTGCTTCTTCGACATTTGAATCTTCGACTACATAAAAATCTGGAAAAGTTACATACATATCGATTTTTTCGTCGAGTTCTGAATCTCTGATACTCGATTTGTAAACAACACCCTCGAACTTGTCATTTTCATCTAATACTATACAATAATCACAGGAAAATTCTCTCATTTTTCTTAAAGCATTTCCTATTTCTTCGTCTTTTTTTACTGTTGGAAAGTGTTGTAAAACCCATTTTTTTACATTCATATTTTGCCCTCCTCTTTTTACTAAGTAAATAATTTTTTAGAATTCAAATATGTTTATCTCGCCATTTTCAGCACAGACAACGGCTATTTCGCCTTTATAACTAAAAATTTCAATGGGAAAATCACCTGTCTCGATTTCTTGTATTGTATTGTTATCAAATATTATAAGCTTATTGTTTGATGCAGAGAGAATGTATAGTTTATCGTTTATAATTTTTGCGTAAGTTGGTTGATAATTTAATTTTGCTACCTTTTCTATTTTACCACTTTCTATGCTGTAAATTGTATTACTAAACATTGAACCAAAGTAAAGTTTTTTATTCCAGATTATTGCAAATGATATGTAAGGTTCCGACTTATACAATTTCTTTTTATCAATTTCTAAAATATTTCCCCCTCTTGTATCTATTATAAAGTTATCTACTAATAATGAAGGTGTAGTAAGGTTATAGTTATAAATTTTTCCTTGATATTCAAAATCAATATCGTTTTTCCAGATATATAATCCAATTGGTTTGCTTTTGTAAAAATAGAAATAATTTGGTGTTGAGACAAATTTGTGATAGTATACTAAGTTTAAATTAAAGTCATATCCAAATAGATTCCCCTCGGAATCAAGAATGTAAATTATGCTATTAATACGATTGTAGAAAATTGGTCTGTGCTCAAGTCTTTTTGTATATTTTTTTTGCTTTTTTAAATCAATTAGGATTATTTCTTTTCCGACGGTATCAATAATGAATAAATAATTTTTGTCTGTATAAGATATTGCAGGATACACTCCAACATTATTAAATAGATATTTTAATTTGTTTGTTTCTAAGTCATAAATATATACCTTTCTTTCTATAGAACTTGTTAAAACAATATAGTTTTCAAATTGTGTGTTTCTAAAAGTGTATTTTAACCCTGTGTAAAAAGGGAAAATTAAAGTATTAATTGTTAATAATATTAGTAAGAATATCTTTTGCAACTTTTTCTTTGCTCCCTTCAAGTTGTATTACTTTATCTTTAGAAATTAAAAATGCACTTGAAAAATCACTTCCCATTACTTTATTTGCATCATTTGCAATGATATAATCAGCATTTTTTGAAAACAATTTTTGTTTACCATATTCTATTATATTACTTGTTTCAGCTGCAAATCCAATAATAATTTGATTGCTGCGTTTTTTTCTTCCAAGTTCTTTTAAAATATCTTTTGTTCTTTCAAGTTCTAGAATAAAATTATTTTCTGATTTTTTAATTTTTTCTTTTGATTTTACTTTTGGAGTGTAATCAGCTACAGCAGCAGTCATTATTATAATGTCGTAATCTATAAATTTATTCATTACCTGAGTGTACATATCGTGAGCAGTTTTAACTTTTATAAATTCGTCTATAAAATATGGAGGAGTTAAATTTGTTGGTCCTGAGATTAAAGTTGTATATGCTCCCATTCTTTTCGAGATTTTTGCAATTTCATACCCCATTTTTCCGCTTGAATAGTTTGAAATATATCTGATTGGATCTATTTCTTCTCTTGTTGGTCCTGCGGTAACTAAAACTTTCTTGCCAGATAATCTTTTTTCGTCAAGCATATAGTATATTGCTTCAATAATTTTTTCATTTTCTGGGTATCTTCCTTTACCTACATCACCGCATGCTAAATGACCACTATCGGGTTCTACAATAAACCAACCCAATTTTTTTAATTTTTCAAAGTTTTCTTGAGTTAATTTATTTTCATACATTCGAGTATTCATAGTTGGGACCAAAATTTTTGGAGTTTTTTCAGGCAATGCCAATATTGTTGTTGTAAGTAGATTATCTGCAACTCCAGAAGAAATCTTGGCAATTGTGTTTGCTGTAGCTGGTGCAAGAACAAATAAATCAGCTTTTTTTGAAAGTTCTGTATGAATAATCCATCCGTTTTTAACATTAAATGTATCTGTATATACTGGACAATTACCAACTGCTGAAAAAACAACCGGAGAAATCATTTTAGTTGCATTTTCAGTCATTATTATATCAATTTCAAATTTATTTTTTCTAAGTTTGCTAACTAAGTCTACAGCTTTGTAAATTGCAATTCCGCTTGTAACTCCAACAATTATGTTCAATTTATTTTCCTCCTCCTTCTTCAAACACGTTTTCTTTTGATGGAAAAGTTTTCTCTTTTACTTCCGTTTTGAATTTTTCGATTGCATTTAGCATAATTTCAAAAGTGTTTGCATACATTTTGGAAAACTTTGGCTTAAATTCGGGATTTAAACCAACAATATCATGAAACACTAAAACTTGTCCATCACAATATCTTCCTGCACCTATTCCAATTGTTGGTATTGAGAGTTTTTCTGTAATTTCTTTTGCAATGGATTCAGTTACCATTTCAAGAACAATTGAAAATACCCCGCAATTTTCGAGTGCAAGTGCATCGTCTAAAAGTTTTTTCTTTGCACTTTCTTCTTTTCCTTGAACTTTATAGCCGCCAAACATATTCAATGATTGTGGAGTAAAACCAAGGTGCCCCATAACTGGAATGCCAATGTTTAAACATTTTTGGATTATTTCACAGTTTTGTGCTCCGCCTTCAATTTTTACAGCATTTGCCCCATTTTTAATTAGCAATCCTGCATTTTTAACAGATTCTTCTATGCTATATCCATATGACAAAAATGGAAGGTCAGCTACAATAAACGAGTTTGGTGCACCTCTTCTGACTGCTTGAAGGTGTATTATCATTTCTTCGAGAGTAACTGGAATTGTTGAATCATATCCAAGAACGTTATTTCCCAAAGAATCACCAACTAAGATTATATCAACGCCTGCTTTTTCAAGGATTTTTGCGGTTGGTGCATCATAGGCAGTAACCATAACAATTTTTTCTTTATTTTTCATTTTTAAAATTTTTTGTATTGTCATTTTAATCACACTCCTATTAATATATTTTAACATAAAAAATACCCTCTAGTTCTCCTAGAGGGTATTTTTTAATAAATTTTCAAGGCTCCATTTTAGTAGCTCTGGATATTTTCTGTTTGTAAAATTTGGATCATTTTCTAAGCTAGTAGAACTTACAGTGCCGTTTTTTAAATTTTTAATTTTTTGTAGGTATTCTTTCATTAGTCCTACGTCTGCGAAATTTCCAATTTTTCCATGACCTGGAACAATATTAGAAACTTGCGGAAGATTTTCAAGTGTATTTATCCAAACGTCTAAATTACTATCACTTACTATTTCAGGATGGATGTCAGTTATAACAGTATCACCAGCTATTAAAATATCTTCATTTTCTATTATGATGTATGATGAATCTGGTGTATGACCAGGACCATGGTAAACAGTTAATTTTACTCCATCTTCATATTCAAAAAAGTTATCAAATATGATGTTTGGAGGAACTATTTTTATATCTTCAATTTCTAGTTGCATTATATATTTTTCATCTATTTGTTCCATAAGGTTTCTTGTTAGGGAGTGACCAACTATAGGACAATCAAATGCAGAATTTCCAAATGTATGATCGGGGTGATAATGAGTGTTAATAACAAGAGTTATTTCTTTTCCAGAAATATCTTTTGAGAACTCTTTTATTTTTTCAGCTTTTTTTGGAAATAAAGATGTGTCTATCAGTATGTTTCCTTTTTTTCCAATAATTAAAGTGCTGTTTGATGCTAATTCGTTTTCAATAATATAGACTTTATTATTTATGTTTTTTATCATAATATACCCTCACTGTTTATGATATACTTTTCATAGAAATTATTCTCTATAAGGAGGTAATGTTCCTTGAAAAATGTTTTATTGATTGGATATTATGGCTATGGAAATTATGGTGACGAACTGATGAGGCAAAGTATAAAGGAATTTTTGATCGAAAAAAATTATAGAGTTATGGAATTATTACCAAAAGAGAAAAAAAAGTTGAATGAATATAATAGATTTAATCCTTTGTCTATTATAAGAGCTATTATAAAGTCTGATGTTGTAATATGCGGTGGTGGAGGAGTTTTACAAGATAAGACTAGCTTTAAAAGCTTTATGTATTATTACCTTCTCTTTAAAACAGCCCTTTTGTTTAGAAAACCTTTGATATTTTTTGGAAATAGTTTTGGACCTTTTTATAATTATGCATCAAGGATTTTAATGAAAAATTTATTGGAAAGTAAGAAGTTATACATTTTTGCAAGAGATCCGGTTTCATATAGATATGCAAAAAATTTTAATAAAAATTCTTTTTTGTGTACAGATCCAGGTATTAGAAAATTAGGAAGTATAAAAGTGGAAAGTAGTAAAGAAAGTAATAAGGCAGTAATAATTCCAAGGAGAGTAAAAAATTATGTACCGCTTTTGTTAACTTTAAAAAGTCAGGGAATAAATGAAGTAGTGTATGTTCCATTTTCGCCTCAAGATGAGGTACTTGCTAAAAAATTATCGAATATTTCAATCAAAGGATTAAATTCAAGGTTTTCAAACCTAATCATAGAAGAGATATCAAGTAGTAAGATTGTTGTCAGTGAAAGATTCCATGGAGCGCTAGTTTCAGCATTTTTGGGAAAAGCTTTTATTTCTGTTAACGATGAAAAATTCAGAAGATTTTTTAATAGATATTCTAGTAACAACAGCCATTTTGCACATGATTTATTTGATGCAAGCTTGAAAGTTAAAGAGTTAGTAAATCCAAATATATATAAAAAGATGAAAGAAGATGCTGAAGAAATGTATGAGAAGCTTGAAAAACTTTTAGTAAATCTTTAAAAGGTAACTACGGGATAATTATGTACAGGATGGTTAATAATATAGAATTCTTTTTCATAGAGCTTTTTAATGTTTTCTTTATTTATAACTTTTATTGGTGCACCTTCAAAGATTACTTTTCCATCTTTTAATGCATATATATAGTTACAGTATTTTGAGGCAACATTGATGTTGTGGAAAGCTGATAAAACAGTTTTTCCTTTTAAAGTAAGCTTTTTTAGTATTTCAACTATTTGAATTGCATGTGAGATATCTAAATGGGCTGTTAATTCATCGACTATTATTACAGGAGTTTCTTGATAAATGCTCCTTGCTATTAACACTCTTCTTTGTTCCCCACCACTTAATGTGGAAAAGTATCTGTCTTCGTAACCTAAGAGTTCAACCATTGAAAGACATTCTTTTATTTTTGTTGAATCTTCGAATGTATTGAAAAAGCTAGTTTTTTTATGAAGTGCTCCCATTTCAATTATATCTTTTACTTTAAATTCAAATGTGGGGTTAAATTCCTGCCGAACAAAAGAAATTTTTGATGCAATATACTTTCTTGAAAGCTTTCTAATATCCTTATCATAAAGTAATATTTTTCCAGAATATGGTTTTAACAAACCAGCTATAAGATTGAGTGTTGTTGATTTTCCAGCGCCATTTGGACCAATTATCCCTACAAATTGCCCTTCTTTTATATTTAAATTCAAATTTTTAATTCCAAAATTTCCGTATGAAAAATTTAAATTTATTACTTTAAGAATTTCGTTCATTGATACTTGCCACCTTTAACATTTCTTTGTACTTTGCGAGGATTTTCTGTGCGTATTGATCTTTGTATGTTCCTCCATTATAGTGTTTTACTGCATCAGTTATATTATGGAATTTGTCGTATAGATATTTTAGATAGTAACTACCAATTTTTATATTTAGCTTAAAGTCCCATAATATTCTATTCCAACCTTCTTGTGGAGTAGAGATTTTATATAAATTTGCTACAAATTCTGCAGTTTCCGGTTTTATTTGCATCATTCCAAGTTCGCCATGCATTCCAATTACATTTCTAAACTCAGTTTCCACGATTATTACGGAAGTTATTAAAAGTGGATCAATTCCTGTTTCTTTGGAAGCATCTAAAATTGCATTTTCAATATTTTGAATTAACTCCTCATCACATGGGAGGTTATATGCTTCTCTATAGTACTTTATCATATCTCTAAACCATTTTCCAGGTAAAGCAAATGTTGAAATTGCTATTGTTAATAGTAAAAAGATAAGAAAATGTTTTTTCATGTTTTTCCTCCTATTTTGGAATTATAAATGCAATTATTGTCCCGAGAATGAATCCCAATATAGCCTCAATTAATGTGTGTCCACTATTTGGATCAACCTTTCTTCTTAAGCCAACCGCATCAGAAGCAACTATTGATAAAAAAATTGCTGCTATGGCAGTTTCTGGAGAGTCATAGCCAGTTATTCTTGCAACTTCCCATGCCAAAGCTGCTGTTGTTGCAACGTGTGCACTTGGCATTCCTCCGTATCTTCCAAAACTTTTAATATCTCTATATATTATCACCTTTAGTATTTGAGCACTTAAAAATGCAAAGAAAGCAGCCATTAACGCTTTATTTGATAATAATTGAAGCATATATTTACACCTCTATATATTGTATTCTTTTTTAAGTAGTAAAAGATTTCCACAACTTACATCTTTAAATTCCATAACATCAAATATTTTTTGGATTATATATATCCCTAAGCCTCCTGGCCTAATTTCTTCTAAAGGTCTTGGTTTGACTTTAGATGGATCAACTTTAGGTCCAAAATCTCTAAGATAGATTTCTAGAACATTAGGTTCAGTCCATTTTAACGTCATTTTAATAATTTTATCTTTTTCAAATTTGTATGTGTGCTCTATTATATTAGCAATTGCCTCATTAACTGCAAGTTCAGTATCAAATATATCTTGCTCATTAACTGCTTTTTGAGATAAAAATTTTTGTACTACACTTCTTGCGATCTTAATATTTTCACTTTTTGAGAGAAAAGTAATTGAAATTATATCCATTATCCATTCCCCTTTAAAGTTTGTATTTTTTGATTATAATTTCCAAATTTATTCCAACCTTCTTTTAAATTGTATTTATCTTTAACAAAATCATCAATGTATAAAATTTTTGGTTGAATAACTTTAATTATCTCGATAAAGTTTTTTGAGAATATTTCAAAATTTTCTTTTGTTATTACTAATTTTTCAGGGAAAACTGGGATATTAGTTATTCCATATTCTTTTAGAATTTTTTTTGATTTTTCAATTTTTTCCTTTCTTTTATTTTCAAGTTCGATCTTTGAAAATATACAACCGCAATATGCCTGACGGTAAATATTTTGTTCTTTGATAAATTTTAAAGCTTCTTGGTATTCCTTTCCTTTTCTAAAATATGTTTCGATATATTTTACATTAACTTCCTGCTCTACTATTTTACCAATTTTATTTATTTTTTCCAAAACTTTTCTTGGAGAAGAAGTTAGAGTAGTTGCAAAAGAGTCAAAATTGTTTGTTTTAGCTGTTATTGCTGTGTTTTTTAAAAGAAGATAAATACATTTATCGCATCGTTGGCTGTTAATACCAAGATTTTCAAGCCCTTTTACATGCTTAAAGTAAACTTCGGGTTCATATTTGCTTTCAATGATTTTTAAATTCCACATCTTTGCAAGTTTTAGAACTTCATTGAACCTTTTTTCATATTCATTCTTAGGATGGATGTTTGGATTGTAAAAATAAATGTATTTTATTTTTTCTTTCATATGAAAGTATGCAGGCACCAAATCTGGCGCGCAACATACGTGAAGAAGCAACTAAAACACCTTCTTTGAATCAAGTAATAAAGTTACAGGGCCATCATTTACTAAAGAAACTTGCATATGTGCACCAAATTCACCTGTTTCAACTTTTAAATTGTAGTTTTTACAGGCATTTACAAATTCTTCATAAAGTTTTTTTGCAATGTCAGGAGGCGCTGATTCAGAATAAGAAGGTCTTCTACCTTTTCTGCAATCGCCATATAAAGTAAATTGAGATACTATAAGGAGTTCACCATTTATATCAAGCAATGAAAGGTTCATTTTTCCATTTTCATCATCAAAAATTCTTAAGTTAATTATTTTTTCGGCAAGATATTTGATGTCTTCTTTGTTATCATCTTTTCCGACTCCAAGCAATACTAAAAGTCCATTTTCTATTTTTCCAACTGTTTTTCCTTCTACTTCAACTTTTGCGTTTTTAACCCTTTGTATTACTGCTCTCATCTTCTTCTCACCCTCAATATTCCAGATTTTTTATTTAATTGACTTATTATGTCATTTAGTTCATTTAAAGATTTTACCACAATTGTCAGATGTGCAAAGACCGAATTCCAATTTTTTGATTCATTTAGTTTAAAGCTTTTTACGTTTATGTTTTTTGAAACTAAAAGATTCATTATTTCGGCAAGGCGTTCATTTTTGTCAAACTCAATTTCTAAGTTAGTTGAAAATTCATTTGACTCATCAGATAACCATTTTGCCTTAAATAGTCTATCTTCATCTATATCTCTAATATTTTTGCAATTAATTCTATGTATAGTTATCCCTCTTCTGCTTGCTACTCCTACTATTTCATCACCTGGAACTGGCATACAACATTTGGCGATGTGAATATCAATATTTGAAATTCCATCTATTTCTACTGCATTTTTAATTTTTTTCGAGTTTTTTGTCTTTTTCTTGTAATTTTTTTCTGGTTTGTTTTCTATTAGTTCTAGTAAATCGTTAAAAGTAATACTTCCTTCACCTATGCGTGTATAAAATTCATCTATACTTAAATTATGGTTTTTTATAAATTCATTAACTTTTTCGTGTTCGAGTAATTTTTCTATTGAAATATTCAATCTTTTAGATAGTTTTCTAATTACATCTTTTCCTGATTCAATTAGTTTTTCTTTTTCTTTTTCTCTAAAAAATCTTCTAATTTTTGCCTTTGTTCTAGGACTTTTAGCATATTTTATCCAGCTAAGGCTTGGCCCTTTACTTGATTTGTTAACTAAAATTTCTACAACATCACCATTTTTTAGCTTGTAATTTATTGGAACAATTTTTCCGTTTACTTTTGCACCAGCAAAATGGTGTCCTATTTCTGTATGTATAGCGTAAGCAAAATCAATAACGGTTGATCCCAAAGGCATATGAATTATTTCTCCCTTTGGCGTTAAAACAAACACTTCATCAAGTTGCAATTCATTTTTAAGTTCGGAAAGATTCGTACTTCCTTGAAGAAGTTCTTTTCTCCAGTCAAGAAGTTGAAGAAGCCACTTTTGCTTTAAATCAACGCTCTTTTCTTTGTAAATCCAGTGAGCAATTAACCCATACTCTGCTTCGTTATGCATTTCTTCATCTCTGATCTGAATTTCCAAAGGTTCACCATATTGTGTTACAACTGTAGTATGAATTGATTTGTAACCATTTGATTTTGGAGCTGCAATGTAATCTTTAAATCTACCAGGAAGAGGAACCCAAATATGGTGTACTACTCCAAGAGCAGTATAACAGGTTTGAACATCTTTTACAATTGCCCTTATTCCAATAAGATCATAAATTTCTTCAAATTTTTTATTTTTTTCCTTCATCTTTTTCCAGATACTATAGTAATGTTTATAACGACCTTCCACTTTAGCATTTATATTATTTTCTTTTAATGCAAGTTTTAATTGATTTACATATTCGTTTGTTCGCTCTTCCCTTTCTTTCTTTTTTTCAGCAACTAATTCTTTAATCATGTAATATTCTTTTGGGTATAAAACTTTAAAAGAAAGATCTTCAAGTTCCCACTTTATCACATGAATCCCAAGTTTGTGTGCAATAGGAGCATAAACTTCAAGTGTTTCAAGTGCTTTGTATTTCTTTTTTTCTTCATCTTCAACATATTGTATTGTTCGCATGTTATGTAATCTATCTGCAAGTTTTACAAAAATAACTCTTACATCTTCAGCCATTGCAAAGAGCATTTTTTGTATGGTTTCACTTTTTTTCTTTTGTTCGATGTTTCCAACAGGTGCATTAATCTTGCTGACTTTTGTTACTCCATCGACAATTAATGCAACTTCTTTACCAAACATTTCTTCAATATCTTTTAAAGTTACTTTGCCTTGACTATCTTCAACTGTATCGTGTAAAATTCCAGAAATTATAGTAGTAATATCTAATTTTAATGATGCCAAAATTTTGGAAACTTCAATTGGATGAGTGATGAAAGGTTCACCAGATTTTCTGTAGTAACCTTTGTGGCCGTATTCAGCCAATTTGATTGCTTTTTTGATTTTTTCTTTTTCTTCATTTGATAAATTTTTATTGAGAACCGTTTCCAAATTTTTAATATATTCTTCTATATCTATCATATTTAAACACTCCTTAACTCTTTTGGAAATATTTTAACACAAATTTTGCAAAGTGTGTTATAATAGCTATTGGAATTGTTAATTTTGTATTTCTATATCTCGATAAAAAAATTAAATGAAATTATTTGAAAATCATTAAAAAATATTTGGTTGAATAATTTTTAAGATGGAAAGTTAAGTAGTAATTTTACTTTACAAATTTTAAGGATAGGAGGGATAGTTGTGAAGAAAGTTTTGATTTTTAGTACGATGTTTTTATTTGTTTTTCTGCTTTTTAGCGGTTGTGTTCAACAGTTTTTAAGTCAAGAGTACCCTGCAAGTCTTGAAGTTTATGTAACGGATTACAGATCAGGAGCTGCAGTTGAGGAGGCAACGGTAACAGTTTTTGATGAATCGGGTTCAAAGGTTGCTGAAAAGGTTACTGATGGGAAAGGTTTTGTGAAATTTGATTTGAAAATGAACGATACTGTAAAGTATTTTGATGTGAAAATTGAAAAAGAAAATTATGGTATTACAAGATTAAATAATTATATGATAAGTGGTTTAGAAACAAAAAAATTAGAATTAACGTTAAGAAAAACAGCATATGACACTTCAAAAGCATCTGATAAAATTACAATTAATGCAAGCTTTTTTGAAGATGAAGGAATGTCAAAGACTCTTAATTTAACAAAATTTAATTTGAACAAATTTTCCGGTGATGAATTGTATTATAAGATTAACGTTCTTTCAGGAACTGGTTATGATGTAAAATACGTATATGTAAAAGTTGGTGGAGTCCCAGGAAGCGGATTTTTCACTAATCCAAGAAATATTTATTATGATACAGAAATTGAAGGAAGCATATCCTTGGATGGTTTTTCTGGAAAGGTTCCAGTTTTTGTTGCAGTATTTGATCAAAATGAAAATTTGGTTGTTAATGCTTATTATTTGACACTGGTTAAAGAAAGTGGAGATTATAATATGTATGTTGTTGAAAAACCAAGTGATAGTGGATCTGTGAACCTTAAAGCATATACTAGAAGAGCTGGCATAAAATTTTATTCTAATGATATTCAAAAATCAGCAGTTTCTGAAATGAAGTTTGAAAAACCAAATGCTGCTCCAGATAAAGATTTAAATATGTGGATAGAAGTGAATTGGGTGAAATGGGAGGATTCTTCTGCATCTTCAACAACTGACAAACCAGAAGCTTATGTTGTTTACAGAAGTTTTGATGGAGTAAATTACGAACTAATTGCAAGGGTGCCATCAGATACTAATTATTATAGGGATAGCTCTGCACAACTTGAAGCTGGAAAAGAAGTTTGGTATAAAGTTGGCTCATATTATGGTGGAAAAATTTCTTCATTGACCGATTTAGGTTCTGTTGTTCCATTAGGAATGTTTGATATAAAATATATAAGTCCAACTGATGGTGCAACTGATGTATCAACTAATCCAACTTTTGAATGGGAAGTAGTAAATCCAATAGATTCTCCAGAAGGAACTGTAGTTTACTTATTTGATATTTGGCTTTATGATGAAACTTTAAATGATTATGGATATTATTCGTTAAGTGCTAGTGGCTATCCAAAATATAACTTTATAGGTACTGTTGCTACAAGCGTATCTTTTGCTTTTGATAATCCTCCTGCAGGTTTGTGGTGGGTAGATTATGGTGCCGGTGGATGGTATCAGTTTAATACATTGCAAAAAAATAAGACATACGAATGGGGTAATGAATTAGCAGTTGCTATAGTCTCTGATGAAGATTCAGAAGCATATTCTATATACGCAGATCAAGGTAAAATTATTGATCCGTTTGGAATAGAGGCAGAGATTTATAATACATTTACTACTGGTGAAAATTGATGAAAGGAGGGAATTTTAGATGAATAAGTTGTTTAAATATTCATTTTTTGGAATTTTAGTATTGTTTTTAATACTATCAAGTTGTGGATTAAACAATATAACTCAAAATAGTAATATTTCTAATAATACAGGTTCGGATATAAAATTGGGAAGTCTTGATTTTGAATACGAAGAAGGTAAGGTTCTTGTTGGATATGAAAATAGAGAAGAAGTTAACAAAATAGTAGAAGCATTAAACGGAAAAATTGCAGTTGATTTGCCCCAAATAAAAATGGTATCAATTAAATTTAATGGAACAGTAGAAGAGGCATATGAGAAAATTTTAAAACTTGGTTTAAAAGGTATCAGATATGTAGAACCAAGCTATAAAAGATATATTATTGATCCAAAACCAGTTGATAATAATATGATTAACAAGAATAATGAAACTGGTATAAACTCAACAAACCCAAGAGACGATGAAGAATTTTCAAAATACTTGTGGGGACTGGAAGCATTAAACGTTAAAGACGTTTGGGATATGGGATATACAGGTAAAGGAGTAATTGTTGCAGTAGTTGATAGTGGTGTTGATGGTACACATCCTGATTTAAAAGGTCAGGTAATTGAGGGTTACAGACCAAAAACAGGTGAAATCTTACCTGCAGATACAGATTCTTCATTTGGCGGGGCACATGGAACTCACGTTGCAGGCACTATAGCTGCTAGTGATAATTCTTTAGGAATTATTGGAGTAGCGCCAGATGCAAAAATAATGCCGATTGTTATATTTGATGTGGAAGGTTATGTAGGTGATGATGCGGTTGCTGATGGAATAATTTGGGCCGTTGATCATGGCGCAGATATTCTTCAAAATTCATGGGGAGGATGGGGCTATAGCTATACTTTAAAAAAAGCATTTGATTACGCATTAGACAGAGATGTTGTTGTAACAGTATCAGCAGGTAATGATCACACTGACCAACATGTACATTATCCATCAGGTTATCCCGGAATAATTCAAGTTGCAGCAGTTGAATTTAATGGTGGTGAATATAGAACAACATGGTTCTCAAATAGAAGTGACGCTATAACCGTTGGTGCACCTGGTGTTGATATTCTTTCAACAGTTCCACAAGCTACTGCTTTAGGTTATGAAGGCGCAGAACTTGCCGACTCATTTGGTGGTTTATATGCATTTTATCAAGGTACTTCAATGGCTTGTCCACATGTTTCTGGTGTTGTAGCATTATTGAAAGAAAAGTATCCAAATGCAAAAGTATGGCAAATAAGAAAGTTAATAGAACAAGGTGCTGTTGATATTGATAAAGCTGGATATGACCATGATTCAGGATTTGGACTAGTAAATGCAAAAAATTCAATAAATCTCACACTTCCAACTGATGGAGGAGTAACATTTAATGTTGAAGCAATTGATAGTTTGGATAATGGTATACCAGGAGTATTTGTAACACTAAAAAGAGTTGATGGAGTAGGTGGAGACTATTTTGCTAAAACAGATCGTACTGGTATTGCTCATTTTTCAAATATAGACGCAGGGAAATATGAAGTTATAGTTGGTGGACCAGATTCAAATGATAAATCTTACTCAGGAGATGGTTATTTTGGTAATAGTTCCTCAAAAAGAAGGGAAGAAGAAAGACAATATGTAAGGACCGTTAATGTAACAGCAGATGCTACTGAAACGTTTACTTTTACATCTACATTTAAAGTAGAATTTGATGAACCAGTTATTGACTTAGGCCAAGCAACACTAACGGTTGATTCAGTGTTTTATGAACTTATTACTGGAATTAGAGGATCTTACTTAAGTGAAACGTTTGTTTCAAATATGAAGTATGATTTCTCTTCTATAGCAGATTTAGTATATTTGAGATTAGAAAGATCAAATGTTGGAGCGACATGTACTGTTAATGGTACAGTTACTTTGAATGGAACTGAAATACCAGTAACAGCTGTTTTTGCAAGTGAAGATGCGACACTTTCAACAGTAGTTGATGATGTTTATGGAAAACCATACTGGCTAATATTTGGTAATTAAATTTTTGGAATTTACAAAATATAAATCAAGCCTCCAATTTTGGAGGCTTGATTTTTTAATTATTATTTAAACCCATTAATATTTTTTCAGGTGTGATAGGTAGTTTTTTTATTCTAACACCTACTGCATTATATATCGCATTAGCTATTGCAGCTGGTGGTGTGTCAATTCCAATTTCTGCAACAGATTTAGCACCAAAAGGACCAGTTGGTTCAAAACTTTCTACGAATTTTACTATAATATTTCCTATATCTTTTCTAGATGGGATTTTGTACTGCATTAAATTATTTGTTAGTAATTTTCCACTTGGTGAGTATTTAACATCTTCAAATAATGTCATACCAATTCCTTGCACAAGACCACCTTCAACTTGAATTCTTGCAAGATTTGGATTGATTGTAACACCACAATCTACTACCGCCACATAATTTATAAGCCTAACTTTTCCTGTTTCAATATCAACTTCAACTTCTGCAAATCCGGCCATAAATGGTGGAGGGGATTCCTCACCGACATATGATGCATCTGCAATCAACTGCTTTTGGTTTTCGGTGTAATACAAAACAGTGGCAAGTTCTTTCAAATCAACTTTTTTACTACCATCTTTTTCGAAAATATATTTTCCATCAAAGTCTACTTTTGATTCATCAAGCCCCAATTTAAGCGCTCCTTCTCTAATAATCATTCTTTTCATTTTTTCTGCTGCTCTTTTTACAGCATTACCTGAGACGTATGTAGTACTTGATGCATATGCGCCAACGTCAAATGGAGTAAGATCGGTGTCTGATGAATAAACAATAATATTTTCAGTAGGAACTTGAAGAACTTCAGCTGCTATTTGGGCAAGTATTGTATCACTTCCAGTGCCAAGATCCGTTGCTCCAATTAATAAATTAAATGAGCCATCATCATTTAATTTTAATATGGCAGATCCCATATCAATATTTGCAATACCTGATCCCTGCATTGCTATTGCCATTCCAACTCCTCTAAATTTTGTTTCAGATATTTTTTTTCTTGGAAATTTTTCTTTCCAATTAATTAACTTCATTCCTTCTTCAACACATTCATTTAATTTACAACTTCTTACAATCATATCTACTCCTTCACGACCTTCACCCATTATCTTGAATATTGGTGAAGTTTCGCCTTCACGTATCATATTCTTTTTTCTAAATTCTATAGGATCCATATTTAGTTTTTCTGCTAAGATATCAATAGCAGATTCAAGTGCAAAGTTTCCTTGAATTGCGCCGTATCCTCTATATGCTCCGGCAGGCACCTTATTTGTATATACAACTTTTCCTGAAAATCTGACGGCATCAACTTTGTTGTACATTGGCAGTGTTTTAGAACCAGCAACCATAAATGTTGTAAGAGCATGTTCACCATATGCTCCGGTATCTGATAAACCTTTCATGTCAATAACCTTTAATTTTCCATCTTTTGTTGCTCCTAGTGTAATATCATATCTCATAGGATGTCTAGTATAGGTTGCTTCAAACACTTCTTGACGAGAATATACAATTTTTGCGGGTTTTCCTGTTTTTAATGTAACAGCGGCAACAAAAGGTTCACCGTGTATTGCTTGTTTTCCACCAAAACCACCACCAATCCTTGGCTTTATAACTCTAATATCTTTTATTGGTATATTAAACGCTTCGGCTAATATCCTTCTAACATGGAATGGTACCTGTGTAGAAGAAATAATTACTAACCTTCCATGCATATCAATATATGAGGCGGCAGAATGTGGTTCAAAAGCAACATGTGCTTGAGCTTGCGTATAAAATCTTTCAGTAATTATTACATCACATTTTTTTAGTTCTTCTTCAACATCGCCTATTTCCATTTCATACGATGCAGCAATGTTGTTTTTGGCATCAAAACCTATTTCAAACATTGGATGAGTTTCTTTTTCAGGATGTATAATTGAAGAATGACCTTCTGCTTTTTCAAAATCAAGAACTGGTTCTAGTATTTCATACTCTACTTTAATTTCTGACAAAGCTTTTTCTACGACCTTTTCATCTTTTCCTGCAACAATTGCAACTTCATCTCCGACATATCTTACGTATTCATCAAGTATATACCAATCATGCGGTGAAGGTTCAGGATAGCCCTGCCCAGCTCTGGTTATTGGTATTCTTGGAAGGTCTTTATATGTTAAAACACATTCGATTCCGTCAATTTTCTCTGCTTTCGATGTATCAATACTTTTTATTTTTGCAAACGCATGTGGGCTCCTTAAGATTTTAACTATAAGCGCATCTTTGGGGGATAGATCATCTGTGTATACTGGTTTTCCTAAAAGAAGTCCTAATGCATCTTTTTTTGGAATTTTTCTTGTAACTTCTTTCATTTTTCCACCCCCAAGAATTTTTCTATAGCCCTGTGCTGTCCTACATATCCAGTGCATCTACAAAGATTACCGATTAATTTGTTTGTTATTTCCTCTTTATCTTTAAAGTTTTTATTTTTAAGATAGACAGTATTTACTATCAATCCAGGACTGCAAAAACCACATTGGTCGGCACCTTCTTCTGCAAGATATTGGGCAAAAACTTTTGCATCTTCAAGGCCTTCAACTGTAGTTATATGATGACCATCAGCTCTTGCCGCAAAAACAGAGCATGAAGGCACAGGTTTTCCATCCAATAATACAGTACAAATTCCACACATTCCAGTGTCACAACCTCTTCTAACGCTATAATAGCCTAGTTTTCTTAGAACATCTAGTAAAATATCATCTGGATTTATTTCAACGTCTTTTTTTTCACCGTTTATTATTAGACTAATCTTCATTTTGTCACCTCCTCAAGAGCACGTTTTACAAGTGCTTTACAAACCTTTTTTCTATACTCTGCTGTGGCCCTTAAATCATCTGAAAATTTTAATTCTTCGGCTGCAATTTCTGCAGCTTTTTCAATATTTTCTTTTGTGATGGCGTTATTTGATAAAAATTCTGCGGCATTTTTAGCAAGTTGAGCTATACCTGGTCTTGCACCAACAGCAATTTTAAATTTTCCTTCATTGTTTGATACAGCTACATTTAATAAGGAAAAATCATATTCTGAATTTCTTACATATTCAAATGCGAGCTTTAAATTTTCCTTCATTATCTCAATTTTCGACAAGATATCTTTAACAATTTTTGTTTCAAGAAATTTTTCAAGTGGCATTTTACCATTTTTATACAATTCTACGTTAGTATTTAAGACTAAAAGAGCTGTAATTAAATCAGAAAAACCGTATTTGGGAAAAATAGTCCCTCCAACAGTGACTATGTTTCTCATTTGATAACTTAAAATTTTTTCTGCAACATTTTTTAAAAAGCCGTTGTATAAAGTTGAAAGTACCGGATCTTCTTCAAATGCTGATATTGTCACCATAGATCCAACTTCAACTTTTTCTGGATAGTCATTTATAAAGTCAAGATTTGTATCTATTAGATCAATTGCAACATCGAATTCTTGGTTTGAAAGTTTCAAAAATGCTGCTCCTCCGATAACTCGTGAATTTTTTTCGGTTAGTATTTGATATGCCTCTTCTAATGTTTTTGGCTTTACATATTCTTTAAACTTTATCATATATTCATCACCTTCTTTTCTTTAAGATTGTAATATGCTTTAATCATAAGGTTGTACACAAGTTGTTTTCTATATTCTTTTGATGCTCTAACATCAGTAATTGGATTTGAAAGCTTTTGGTATTCGCTTGCAAGGTATTCAAAAAGTTCTAGACTTATCTCTTTACCTTTTACTTTTTCTTCTAGCAGTTTTTCACGCAGTATGGTAGGACCAACGGAACCGTAACAAATTGAAATGTCATCAATTTTGTTGTTTGATTCTTTTAATAGTATTGCAATGCTTGCAATTGATATGATCATTGCGTTTCTTCTGCCAACTTTTTCAAAATAGAATTTATAGTCATTTTTTATATCAAGTTCTACTCCAAAAATAAATTCATTCTCTTCTAATTCTATTTTTCCTGGGCCTTTAATAAAATCTTCAATGGGGATTTTTTTATTTGTTGGTTTAACAATTACTTTTGCATTTAAGAGATAACTTGCAAGGACAAAATCTCCCGCCGGTGATGCGTTTGCAATGTTCCCAACAGGAGTACCTCTATTTCTAATCATTGGTGAACCTATTAGCCTTATTATATTATCTAAATATTTGTTTATGTTATTATCTTTTAGATATTCTCTAAGTTGACTGTATGTAAAGTTTAAGGGAATAAATAATTTATCACTTATATTTGGGGTTTCAATAATAGCTTTTGTATCTATTACTGTGTCTGTGTTTATTGCATTTGCTCTCAGTTTGACAAAAAGATCAGTTCCACCGGAAAAGAGAAATCCTTTTGTAGATGCTTTAATTTCAGATAATTCTTCAACGGTCTTAGGTAAGAAATAATTTTTAATCATTTTTTTCACTTCCTTTGATATAGCTAGAAGCTATTTTTACAGCATTAATTATTTTTACATACCCAGTACATCTACAAAGGTTTCCCTCAAGTGCTTCTTTTATTTCTTCTTCGCTTGGATTCGGGTGTTTATCAAGTAACACTTTTGTTGAAACTATAAATCCAGGTGTACAAAATCCACATTGTATTGCTCCAGCTTCAACATAAGCATCTTTAATTTGATCTTCAATACCCTCTAGTGTAATAATCTCTTTTCCATCGAGTTCAACAGCAAGCATAAGGCATGAATGAACATTTTTACCGTTGACGATTATCGTACAAGCTCCGCATTCTCCTTCACCACATCCTTCCTTTACAGACGTTATCTTCAAATCATCTCTTAAAAAGTCAAGAGCTCTTTTATAAACAGGTACATCCCTTTCAATTGTTTGTCCGTTAAGTGTGAATTTAATTTTCATTTTCTCACCTCATTTATGTATTCAATGATTTTCTCAAAAACTGGTGGAATAGGATTAATTTTTATGTTATCTTGAACTGCTTTAATGTCTTTTAAGCCATTTCCAGTAATAAATATTGCTACAGTATCTTCTTTTTTTAGCAAATTCATAGAAATAGCTTTTTTAAAGCCTGCATATGCAGCAGCACCTGCAGGTTCTGCGAAAATACCCGTGTTTTTAGCTAGTTCAAATATTGCGGTTTTGATTTCTTCATCATTAACAGTTAAAAATGTTCCACCACTCTTTTCAACATATTTACAAGCTTTTATTACATCACGAGGCTTTCCAACAGAAATACTATCTGCAATTGTGTTTGGTATTATATCTACAGGAGTGTAAGGTTTTCCATTAGAGAATGTTTTTGCAATTGCATCTGCTCCTTCTGCTTGAATGCCGATTATTTTTGGAATTTTTTGTATAAGATTTAAGTTGTAAAAGTCATAAAAACCTTTGTAAATTGAGCTTATAACTGTTCCATCTCCTGCACTTACGAAGACAATATCTGGAACATTAAAGTCAAGTTGTACAGCAAGTTCCATAGTACCCGTTTTTTTGCCTTCAAGAAGGTATGGATTAATAGCAGAATTTCTTGAATACCAATTCAACTTTTGGCCAACTTTTGTAGATATATCAAATGCTTGGTCGTAATTTCCGTCAATAAGAATTATATTTGCTCCAAAAACATGTAACTGTGCAAGTTTTGCAATTGGAATATTTTTAGGAACAAATATATAAGTTTTAAGATCAGTAGGTGCTGAAAGTCCTGCTAGAGAGCTTGCTGCATTGCCAGTTGAGGCACAGTAGATAGTATCATATCCGTATTCATATGCTTTTGAAATTGCAATTGCTGAGGCTCTATCTTTGTAAGAACCAGTGGGATTTGTTCCATCGTATTTAAAGAAGACTTTTTTTATGCCATAATAATTTTTAAATTCATATGTTGGGGTATTACCTACGACTTGTTTGACTTTATATTCTGCAATTGGTAAAATCTTTGAAAATTGTGAAATATCTCCATGTTTGTCAAAATCAGATTTTTTAACATTTATTAAATCGTAATTAAATATTACTTCTAATGTTCCATATCTTTCACCACATTTGGGACAGGTATACATATTTGGTTCTGGATCATAAATAGTATCACAAGTTATACATTTCAATTTGTACACATTAATCCCTCCTATAGTTTGTTTTAAATTATACTTGATATTTGATGTAATCAAAAAATAACAAAAAATTAAGAATTTTTTTGAATTTTACAATTTTTGAAAATTTTACAGATATTATTAGTGATTTTCGTTTTAAACTTATGATATACTATAAATGTGGAGGTGTTTAGGTATGATAAATAGGCAGCAAGCATGGGAACTTTTAAATGAACATGTTAAGACAAAAAATCTTATAAAACATTGCCTTGCAACAGAGGCGGTTATGAGAGATCTTGCAAATTATTTTGGAGAAGATGAAGAAACTTGGGGAATTGCAGGACTTTTACATGACTTAGATTATGAATATACGAAAAATACTCCAGAAGAGCATGGATTGAAAACAGTGGAATTGCTTGGCGATTTAGTTAGTCAGGAGATTAAAAATGCAATACTTGCCCACAGCGGGAAAAAATCTAGAGATACTTTGATTGAAAAAGCAATTTATGCTGCTGATCCTACAACTGGTTTTATTGTTGCAGCTGCATTGATTAAGCCAGAGAAAAAGCTAGAAGCAATAGATGTTCAATTTTTGTTAAAACGTTTTAAGGAAAAATCTTTTGCAAAAGGTGCAAATAGGGATCAAATGGCAAGCTGTGAGAAATTTGGTCTTTCGCTTGAAAAATTTTATGAAATTGCCTTAAATGCAATGAAAAAGATATCAAAGGAGCTTGGTTTATGATATCAGGTTTGTTTTTTTGGATATTTCCATTTTTTTTAATTTTTTTTGATTTAGCTTTTTCTGATCTTTTTTTATCTTTTATACTGTTTTTCTTTTTAGAATCTGCTAATAACTTTAGTTTTGAAAAAGCGTTAAGATACGTTGTTTTTCTTTCTTTATATACTATGGTAATATTTAAAGATTTTAATTTAATTAACGTTTTTTTAATATTTTTACTTATATTAATAGAGTCGTATAGAGACTCTTTCTTAAAGATTTGGATTTTACCTTTACTGGAAGCTTTTATTTTTTATTCTTTGTTTTTAATTAATGGAAGTTTGAAAGTATTTATTATTTCATTATTGATTTCTTTGTTGATGTATGGTTATTTAATAAAGAAAGGAATAATAAAATTTAAATAGAGGAGGTAATATAATGAAAGTAACTTTACCAGATGGAAGTGAAAAAGAATATAAAGATAAAGTTACGCTTGCACAGATCGCACGAGAGATTAGTGAAGGTTTATTCAGAAATGCAGTTGGAGGAATAGTTAATGGAATGTTGTGGGATCTTGAAAGACCTATTGATTTTGATTGCGAGATAAAAATTATAACGAAAAAGGATAAAGAAGCACCGGAATTTTTTAGGCATACCATGGCACATATAATGGCTCAAGCAGTTATGAGAATATATGGTCCAGAAAATGTTAGACTAGGTATTGGTCCTACTATTGAAAATGGATTTTATTATGACTTTGAAATATTGAATGGGGTTATAAAAGAAGAGGATTTAGAAAAGATTGAAAAAGAAATGAAAAAGATCATAAAGGAAGATTTAAAGATTGAACGATTTGAACTGAACAAGGATGAAGCAATAAAGATGATGGATGAAAAAGGGCAAATATACAAAGTTGAGTTAATAAAAGAAATACAAGATGAAAAAGTGAGTTTTTATAAGCAAGGAGAATTTGTGGATCTATGTAGAGGACCACATTTACCAAGAACTGGTATGATAAAACACTTTAAGCTATTGTCTGTTTCTGGTGCATATTGGAGAGGCAGTGAAAAAAATCCAATGCTTCAAAGAATTTACGGTACAGCATTTGCTACTAAAGATGAATTGGACAATTATTTAAAAATGCTTGAAGAAGCTAAAAAGAGAGATCACAGAAAATTAGGTCCAAAACTTGGATTGTTCTTTATAAACACAGATGTTGCAGCTGGGATGCCAATATTCCTTCCAAAAGGTGCAACTATTTTAAATGAACTGATGAGTTTTTCAAGACAACTACACAAAGAATATGGATATAAAGAAGTAATGACTCCGTTAATTATGAATGTAAAACTTTGGCATCAAAGCGGACACTGGGATCATTACAAAGATAATATGTATTTTACAGAAAAGGAAGAGACTGAATATGCAGTAAAACCAATGAACTGTCCAGGACATATTCTGATTTATAAGAATGATGTAGTCTCTTACAGAGATCTTCCTATTAGGCTTTTTGAATTTGGGAAGGTTCATAGGTATGAAAGAAGTGGAGTTTTACATGGGCTTCTTAGGGTGAGAGCATTTACTCAAGATGATGCTCATATATTCTGTAGACAAGATCAAATTGAAGAAGAAGTAAGCTCTGTTGTAAGGCTTATAGACGAACTTTATAAACCATTTGGATTTACTTACAGAGCAACTCTGAGCACCATGCCAGAAGATCATATGGGAGATGAAGAGACTTGGGAAAAAGCAACAAATGCTCTAAAAAAAGTTTTAGAAGATATAAAGCTTGATTTTGATATTGCAGAAGGTGAAGGTGCTTTCTATGGTCCGAAAGTTGATTTTCATGTAAAAGATTCTCTTGGTAGAGAATGGCAATGTGCAACAATTCAACTAGATTTTCAAATGCCAGAAAGGTTTGACCTTAAATATGTAGACAAGGATGGCATTGAAAAAAGGCCAGTGATGATTCATACGGCAAAATATGGATCACTTGAAAGATTTTTTGGAATATTAATTGAGCATTATGCAGGGGCATTTCCTCTTTGGATTTCACCAGTCCAGGTATTAGTTTTACCAGTTTCTGATAAATATATTGATTATGCAAAAAAAGTTGCAAGGTTGTTAAGTGAAAGTAATATTAGGGTTGAAGTTGATAGTAGGAACGAAACTCTTGGTTATAAGATTAGAGAGGCTCAAATCAGCAAAGTACCATATATGATTATTGTAGGAGAAAATGAAGAAAAAAGTGGTAAAATAAGTGTTAGAAGTAGAGATGGAGTTGAGGAAAAAGATGTAAGTGTAGAAGAATTTGTTGAGGTTGTCCGCAAGGCTATTGCTGAAAGAAGGTGATAATTTGATTTCAAAAGAATTATCAGACTTTTTGAGGGAAAAGTTATATGATTATGATATAGGTTTTGAAAAAGGAGAAAAAGATATAAATATTTTTGAAGAGAATGGATTTATCTTTGTAGAAAAGGATCAAGATATTGTATTTTCTATCAAGAACGAAAAACGATATTTTGACCTTTTACCTATAATAATTGAAAAAGTTGTAAGAGGGCATTTAAATGTTCTGCACAAGGATAAGGCAGAAGAATTAATTGTTGATTTACTTGTAAATATAATAGTTTTGAGTGAGGTAGAAGACAGTGATGGATATAGCCATACTGAAAGAGTTGCAAAAATGGCGGAAAAGTTTGGAAAATTTTTAGGAATGGACGAAAAAGAACTAAGAAAATTTGTATTTCATGCGTATTTGCATGATGTTGGAAAAATCAGTCTTGAACAATTAATGTTATATTCACCCACTAGGATGAGATTGTTTGAAGAAAGTTACCAAGATCACACAGTTATGGGGAGTGTTTTTCTTTCGATGTTTGAGGTTTTGTGGGAATATATTCCAACTGTTAGATATCATCATGAAAGATGGGATGGAAAAGGTTTTCCAGATGGCTTGAGAGAGAGGCAAATTCCATATTATGCTAGAGTTATTTCTATACTAGACTTTTTTGATGAAACAACTCATTTTATCTCTTCAGAATGGGAATCTGAACTAAAAACTCCAAAAGAAGCTATGGAAATGATTAAGAAGTTATCTGGAAAATATTTTGATCCAAATTTGGTTGAAAAATTTGAAAGTTTTTTAAAAAGTGAGGGGGTGATATAATTAGCCCGACAGTTTTTTGGATTATATTAGCAGTAATATTAATGGCAGCTGAGATATTAACACCTACGTTTTTTATATTTTGGTTTGGTGTAGGCGCATTGGCATCGGCACTAGTTGCTTTTTTCGTAGGTAATACTATTTGGGAACTTGTTACATTTATAGTAGTCTCTGGTATTTTGGTTATTTTAACAAGGCCTCTTGCAAATAAAATTAGTGGAGAGCAAACGAGAAAGATTAATGTTGATGAGATAATTGGAAAACATGCCTTAGTTTTAGAAGATATTAACAACAAAGCAGGAACTGGAATTATTAAAGTAAATGGCGATACCTGGAGAGCATTCTCAAATGATGATGAAATTGTAATAAAAAAGGGGGAATATGTAAAAATTTTGCAAGTTGAAGGTGCACATGTTGTGGTTGAAAAAATAGATCAGGGGGTGTGATAATATGTTATACTTTTTGTTTTTAATATTAATATTCTTTTTGTTTTTAGTTGCGGCATCTGGTATAAGAATTGTTAGACCGTATGAAAGAGGATTGGTAGAAAGACTTGGAAAGTTTAGAAAAGAAGTTAAAGCAGGGATTCATTTTATTATTCCTTTTTTTGATAGAATGATAAAAGTGGATTTAAGAGAACATGTTATAGATGTTCCACCTCAAGAAGTTATTACAAAGGATAATGTTGTTGTAACTGTAGATGCTGTAATATACTATGAAATTACAGATGCTTACAAGGCAGTATACAATGTTAGTAATTTTGAATTTGCAACAATAAAGCTTGCACAAACGAATCTTAGAAATGTTATTGGTGAATTAGAACTTGATCAGACGCTTACTTCAAGGGAAAAAATAAATACGAAGCTTAGAACTGTACTTGATGAAGCTACTGATAAATGGGGAATTAGAATTACAAGAGTTGAAATTAAAAAGATAGATCCACCAAAGGATATTATGGAAGCTATGAGTAAACAAATGAAGGCTGAAAGAACAAAGAGAGCAGCAATTTTAGAAGCAGAAGGAATTAGGCAATCTGAAATTTTAAAAGCAGAAGGTCAAAAACAAGCAGCAATTTTAAAGGCAGAAGGTGAAGCGGAAGCCATTAAGAAAGTTGCAGAAGCAAATAAGCATAAATTGATTGCTGAGGCTCAAGGACAAGGTGAAGCTATTATGTTGGTGTTTAAGTCAATCCATGAAGGAAATCCTACCAACGACGTTATTGCAGTAAGATATCTTGAGACACTTAAAGAAATGGCTAATGGAAATGCAACTAAGATATTCTTACCAATGGAATTATCAGGTATTTTGGGAAGTATAGGAGCAATTTCTGAAATGTTTAAGAGTGGCGGTGAAAAAGATAATGCTTGATGTTACCTTTTTTACGCTTATTACAGGGGCCGTAGGGCTCCTGATTTCTATTGCATTAGCTTTTTTAATTGTAATTTCAAAGACATTCTTTAAATATGGTACGTTTAGATTTTTTAATGAATTAATTGTTTTAGGTCTTGGAATATTAGGTTGGTATTATATACCTAAAGGCATATTGCAATTGTTTTTCTTTTTAATTCTTTCGACGCTTTACCAACTTTATAGGATTATTAGGGATATTTATTCTATAGATACCAGGTTTAGAATATTGGTTTTGGCTTTGGGAAAAGACAGATTTGAGTATGCTATATTTTCAATTAAAAGAGTAAGTAAAAGAATAATTGGAAGCTTTTTTAAATATTTTGCTATTTTAATTGCCGCTTATCCCATTTCTCAGTCGTTGCATGCAGAAATAGTTGGTGTAATATCTTTATTGGTTGGCGTTATATTGGTGCTGCTAAAATTAGACTGAGAAAGGGGAGTATTTGTGAAAAAATCCTATTTTGAAGCTTTTCTTTTTCTAATATTATTGATACTTGTCTTTTTATTTGTAAACTCCTATATGGGAGTTTCTAATTTTTTTAAGACACTAATGCTAACAGCCCATGACTTATTATTAAATACCGTATTTTTTATTATGGCAGTAGCAGTTATTACTGGGGCTTTTTCAGGTCTTTTGTTTGAATTCAAGGTTGCTGATTTGATAGATGTAATTTTAAGACCGTTTATGAAACCTCTCTATAACCTTCCTGGTGTTTCTGTGATGGGAATAATTGCAACTTACTTTTCAGATAATCCAGCTATTATTGCTCTTGCAAAGGACAAAAGGTTTATGAAAAACTTTGCAAAGTGGCAAGAACCTTTGCTGTGCAATTTGGGAACTTCCTTTGGTATGGGATTAATAGTTTCAACTTTTATGATTGCTCAAGGTAGTAAAATGGGATATAATCTAGTTCCTGCGGTGTTTATTGGAAATTTGGGAGCAATTTTTGGAAGTATTGTTAGTGTAAGAATTTTTTCAAGTTTTACAAAGAAAAAATTGGGAGACTATGATGATTCAGAAGAAATAGTAAATGTTGAATATGAGGATAAAAATAGTTATGGCAGTTTTACAGAGAGACTTTTAACTGCGTTACTTGATGGAGGGAAAAAGGGTGTTGATATTGGATTAGGTATCATTCCTGGAGTACTAGTAATTAGCACTTTTGTAATGATGATAACTTTTGGGCCAAAAGATCCAACAGTAGGATACCAGGGTCTTGCATATGAAGGTATCCCAATATTACCTTATTTGGGTGAAAAAATATTCTTCATTTTAAAGTGGTTGTTTGGTTTTTCCAATCCTGAATTGATTGCTTTTCCTTTAACTTCATTGGGTTCAACCGGTGCCGCGCTTGCATTAATCCCAAAGTTTATTGATTTGAATATTATTACGCCGAATGATATAGCAGTCTTTACAGCTATGGGAATGACTTGGAGTGGATATTTGAGTACTCATATTGCTATGATGGATGAACTTGGGTATAGATTTTTGACAGGAAAAGCAATTTTGTCACATACAATTGGAGGACTTGCAGCTGGTGTTTTTTCACATTTTATTTATATGTTATTATAACCTCCCCGCTCTGTATTTCATAATTGTAACATGTTGTAGTAAAAAATTAATAATATGTATGTTTTAATGTAGCATAAATTAGTTTATTATTGTTTTAGATTTTTTACTGAAGGGAGTGGGGAGAATGGACAAAAAAATTCTCAACAAAAAATTGAAAGCATTGGCAGAAAAGCATGGAACTCCTATATTAGTAATGGATTTGGAAGTAGTAAGAGATAACTACAAAAGACTTGTAGAAAATGTAAAAAATTCAAAGATTTATTATGCTGTTAAGGCCAACTCCCATATTGAAATTTTAAAACTTTTAAGAGATTTGGGAAGCTATTTTGATGTAGCTTCAAGACCAGAGATCGAAAAGCTTTTAAGTATAGGTGTAGAACCAGAGAGAATGAGTTTTGGGAATACAATAAAGAAATCTTCAGATATAGCGTTTGCATATGAAAAAGGAATTAAAATGTTTGCAGTTGACAGTGAAATGGAGATAGAAAAGATAGCTAAAAATGCCCCAGGTTCGGATATATATGTTAGAATTAGCACCAATGGAATGGAAGATGATGCAGATTGGCCTTTAACTAAAAAATTTGGAACAAGTGTTGATCACGCCATTTCATTGGTAAAATATGCGTACTCATTGGGACTTAATCCAATTGGTGTGAGTTTTCATGTAGGATCACAAAATTATAATCCGGAAAATTGGAGAGTTGCAATTAGGGAAGTTTCTGTAGTATTTGAAGAGGCAAGAAGAATGGGAATTGAAATGAAAATGGTAAATACTGGTGGGGGAATGCCAGTAAAATATTCAAAAAATATTCCAACAGTTGAAGAGATTTCTGCAGTTATAAATGAGGCAATAGCAGATTATATTGGGGAAGATGTAACAGTAATATTGGAACCAGGACGTTCAATGGTAGGTAACGCTGGTACAATGATAACGAGTGTAATCTTAAGGAGTCAAAAAGGGGAAGAAAAATGGATTTATACTGATGCAGGTGTATTTCATGGTCTTACTGAGACTATACAGAATATAAGATATGAAGTTGAAGTTATTGGAAAAGAAGATGAAGAAAAGGAAAAATTTGTTCTTGCAGGTCCAACATGTGATAGCGTTGATGTAATGTATTATGATATTAATTTACCGAAAACAACAACAATGGATGATTTAGTTGTATTATATAACACAGGAGCGTACACTACTGAATACGGTACAAAATTCAATGGTATTCCTTCTCCTAAGATAATCTTTGAAAGTTCAATATTCGTAAAGCAAGAATTGTATGAAGAAGTATAGTTTGCTTAAATTTTATGTGATATAATATAATTGTGTAACATGCCGAGGTGGCGGAACTGGCAGACGCGCATGACTCAGGATCATGTGGAGTTTTCTCCGTGCGGGTTCAAGTCCCGCCCTCGGCACCAGTCCCGGTAATATCCGGGAATTTTTTGTATTAGAAAAGTAAGAAAGGTGGAGAAAGTGGATATTGTAAACTTCTCGCAGTTAAAGATCACAGTTGGATTTGAAAATGAAATAAGAGAAGAAATTGTAAAGAGTATAATTTCTAATGAAAAAACTTTTATAGTAACTTTGAATGCTTCTATTTTATTGAGAGCGTTGAAGGATGGGTATTATAGAAACGTTGTAAATAATGCTACATATATTATTCCCGATGGTTCTGGAATAGTATGGGCCTTAAAAAGGAATAGAAACATTTTAACTGATAGAATTACAGGTATAGACACAATGTTATATCTATGTGAAAAGTCTAAAGAGTATAACTGGAAGGTTTATCTTTTAGGTGCAAAACCAAAAGTTATTGAGGAAGCGGCCAAAAAGCTAAAAAATAATGGTGTAAATGTCGTTGGCTTTCATCATGGTTATTTTCCTTTTGATGATAAAAGTGTTTCTGAGGAAATAGAGCGTTTAAAACCTGACTTAGTTTTTGTTGGTATGGGAGTTCCAAGGCAGGAAGAATGGATTTTTAATAACATTTCATTACCTTTTAAATTTGCAATGGGTGTAGGTGGAAGTTTTGATGTAATTTCTGGACTAAAAAAACGTGCACCACTGATTTTTCAAAAAATGAAATTAGAATGGTTTTATAGATGGCTGCAGTCTCCGATAAAAAAAAGGCATGTGCCTTTCGAAATAATTAAATATACATATTTAGTGTTAAGAGGTAAGATAAGATGAATTTTGAAAAGAAGCAAGTTATTTTAAAGTACTTAAAAGAAATTATAAACGCACCGTTAAATCTTACCGCTATAAAGGAACTAGAACTAGCCTACCAATTATTAGCCATGGATAGTTTAATTCCTCTAAGAGAAAATGATGTGGGGAATAATTTTTTAGATGTTGGAACTGGAGGAGGCGTTCCAGGAGTTTTTATTGGAATTATGTTTGAAAATTCTCGTGGCTTATTAGTTGATTCTTCGAGAAAAAAGATAGATTTTGTTAGAGAGGTTTGTAATAAATTAAATTTGAATAATCTAGAATTTTTAAATGCAAGAATTGAAGAAAAGAAAGATTTGATTGAAAAATTTGATTCGGTTTTTTCAAGAGCTGTTGCAGAATTAAGAGTAATTTTGGAATTGACGGTTCCCTTTTCAAAAGTTGGTGGAAAAATTTTTCTTTACAAGGGGAAAAATTATAAAGAGGAGTTAGATAATGCACAAAATGCTATAAAAGAGCTAAACGTAAAACTTAGAGAGATAAGAGAGTATAATATTCTTGAAAAAGAAAGAGTGTTACTTGTTTTTGAAAAAGCAAAAGAAAATGATCCTAAATATCCAAGAAGATTTAATAAAATTTTGAAACAACCTTTGTGAGGAGGGATTAAGATTTGTTTGACACGATCGCGGCAATATCCAGCCCTTTAGGAACAGGTGCTATTTCAGTTGTAAGAATTGATGGACCTAAGAGTCATGATATTGCAAAAAAGTTGGTAAAAATTTCTAATGTTGATTATAGAAGAGTTTATCATGCTTTTATGGAATTTGAAGGTCAAATAGTAGATGAGGTAAATATTGTTTTTTATAAATCTCCAAATAGTTATACAGGTAACGACTTAGTTGAAATATATGGTCATGGAGGAATACTGGTTACAAGAAAAGTTCTTGAAGCAGTGTTGAAGAGTGGGGCAAGGCTTGCTGAGAGGGGAGAATTTACAAAGAGAGCATTTTTAAATGGTAAAATTTCACTTGTTCAAGCAGAGTCAATATATCAAATAATAGAAGCAAAGAGTGAAATATCTTTAAAACTTTCTTTTGAGAATTTAAAAGGGAAGTTATCAGAAGAAATAGAAAATTATCGCTCAAGATTATTAAATATACTTGCAGAGATAGAAGTTTCTATAGACTATCCAGATGATATGGAAGTTGATTTTGATAATATTTTCAATTTATTGTCTAAAATAGATCAAGAATTATCTTTAAAAATTGAGAATAGCAAGAAAGCATTAACCTTGAATAAAGGTATAGTTATGGCGATAGTGGGAAAGCCAAATTCAGGGAAGTCTACCTTGCTAAATAAGCTATTGGAAGAAGATAGAGCAATAGTTACGGATATTCCAGGTACAACAAGGGATGTTATTAAAGGCGAAATAGATATTAACGGAATCCATTTTGTTATTGTTGATACTGCAGGTATAAGAGAAACAGATGATATTGTTGAAAGTATAGGCATCCAGAAAAGTATTAAAGAACTTGAAAAGGCTGATATTGTTCTTTTTGTTTTGGATGCAACAACAGGTTTTACAAAGGAAGATGAGTATATTTTTGAGAAGGTAAAAAAATTAAACTATATACCTGTATGGAACAAGTGCGATATTGGTGATAATTTTAATATGGAGTTTAGAGATGCAGTAAAAATAAGTGCTTTAACGGGAGAAAGTTTTAAATCTTTAGAGTCTATGATATTATCAAAGGTTTCTGATATCATAGAATCTGGTGAGAGCTCTCATATAATAACACAAAGACAGCTCGAAGTTTTGGAGAGAGTAAAAAGAAATGTTGAAAGTGCTATTTTTAATTTAAAAAGTGGATATGAAGTTGATGTTGTATCTATTGATATAAGAAAAGCTTTGGAAGAATTAGATGTATTAATAGGGAAAAGATTTTCCGATGATTTACTTGATACAATTTTCTCCAACTTTTGTGTTGGTAAATAAAAAAAACACGGGCCTTTTTCTTGGCCCGCTCAAAGCTGTGGGGGGTGTATCTCAAGGGGGATAGGGGGGTTTCTCTAATTAATATACTACATCATTTATGTTACAAAGTTAGTCTTGCCAAAGTTTCTGTTACGAACCATTTATGTTAACAAAGAATTACACACTACCTTCTTAGCAATTATAAAAACCACTTTTTACTTTTTCTACTATTTTGACTGAAGAAAAATTTCAATGGTTCAAAAAAAAGATTATTTTTACTTACTTGCGGTATCTCTAGGTATAAGATTTCTAATCCAGTTAATGAATGCAGGAGAATTTCTTGTTTGTATATAAACTCTTCCTGGGCCAACAAGATCAACTACGAGACCTTCACCACCAAAAAGAGTTGATTTTATTCCGCCAAATGTTCTAACAGAATACTTTACTGTTTCATCAAACCCTACAATATGACCAGTATCAACAGTAATTGCCTCTCCAGGTTCAAGTTCTTTGTGATAAATTCCACCGAAGGCAGATATAGCGGCTTTTCCATATCCAGAAAGTTTTAATAAAAAGAATCCTTCACCGGAAAAGAAAGTTTTGAATCCGCCAAATTTTGTATCAATTGATATTGTTTCTTGGCTTGCAAGATATGAGGTAGATTGAAGGAAAAAACCATTTTTGATATCTATTACTTCAATATCACCTGGTAGGAGTGGGGCAAATGAAATTTTGCTTTTGCTATGTGAAATATACTTATTAAGAAAAAAGTGTTCTCCTCCTAAAAATGCTCTTTTTAAGGCTTTAAATATTCCTCCTGTAGATGTATTTACTTCAATATCTCCTTCCATTGAAACCATTGCGCCAGGTTCAGCTACAATGGTTTCACCAATTTCAAGTTCAACAAACAATATAGCGTATGAACCTCTAAAATCAGTCTTAAAAAGCATTTAACCCCTCCTTTAGGTTTATTTATAAAATTTATGATAAAATTGGAATGAGAGGTGATAAGATAGATGAGAAAAATAACTTTTTCGGTTATAATTATAGCATTTTTGTTTTTAAACTTTTATACTATTGATTCAGAATTTGAGTATTTTCAATTTTTTGAATCAGAAATAAATGTAAAATTTGATGATTGGAAAGAATTAAAAAAATATTTTGAAAAGATAGGGTATTTTTCAATTAAAAATCCCCCTAATATTATTGTTAAATCATTGCCAAAAAACCTTTCTGAAGCTCCAGTTGCTGAAAAAAAGGAATTATTTGTAAAAATAATGATCCCATTAATTCGAAAGGTTAATCAAGAAATTCTTATGGAAAGAAAGGAAATCTTAAAAGCAAAGGAAAATGGTGATTTAAAAGTTTTAGAGTTTTATATGAAAAAATATGACGCAAATGATTATGATGAGCTATTATTAAAAGTAAATGCTATTCCTGAGGACATAGCACTTGCACAGGCTGCCGTTGAATCTGCTTGGGGAACAAGTAGATTTGCTATTGAAGCGAATAATATTTTTGGAGAGTGGACTTTTACACCAGGAACTGGTATTGTTCCAAATGATAGACCAGATGGTGAAATTTACGAAGTGGAATATTTTAAAAGTCTTTTGGATTCTATGAGAAGCTATGCTTTGAATTTAAACAAATTACCATATTATGAAGATTTTAGACTTATAAGGGCCGGAATAAAAAAAGGCCATCCAGCTGATGGCCTTATCAATTATTCACAAATGAGAGAGAAATATGTTGAGATAATTAAGACTGTCATTAAAAATTTACCAAGGTTATAAAACATATATATTTTCTCTGTTTTTAAAGTTTTTTAAAACATTTTTGGTGTCAAAAACAAATGGTAAATTTTCTATTATATATTCATAATCTATTCCAATTGTATGAGCAGTTGTTATAATTGCTCCGTCAAATTTTTTAAGGACTTCTTTATCAAGATCTATGGATTTGTAACTTTTTCCGTTTAGAGAAAATTCTGGTATAAATGGATCAAAATAATATACCTCTGCTTTTTTTCTTTCTAATATTTCTATTACTTTTAATGCGGGGCTTTCTCTCATGTCATCTATATTTCCTTTGTATGCAACTCCTAGGACTAATATTTTACTACCATTAAAAGGTTTTTTAAATTCATTTAAAATATCGCCGAGTCTTTGGACAACATAATAAGGCATTTCATCTGCAACTTGACCTGCCTGTTCCACAAGCATTAAATGAAGATCGTATTCTCTTGCTTTGTAAGATAGGTAAAATGGGTCGATAGGAATACAATGTCCACCTATACCTGGGCCTGGATAAAATGGCATATAACCAAATGGTTTAGTTGAAGCTGCATCTATTACTTCCCAAATATTAACATTCATTTTTTCAGCAACTTTTGTCATCTCTTGAACTAATGCAATATTTACTAATCTAAAAGTGTTTTCAAGAATCTTAGACATTTCAGCGGTTTTAGGAGAGCTTACTGGGAATATCGGAGCATCGAGCACATTTTCATACAATGCTTTTGCGTATTTTGTACATTCACTGGTTACTCCACCAACTACCTTTGGAGTATTTCTCGTTTTATATCTTATGTTTCCTGGATCAACTCTTTCAGGACTAAATGCAAGGTAAAAATCTTTACCTACCTCAAGTCCAGATTTAAGGAGTATAGGTAAGACAACTTCTTCAGTGGTTCCAGGATAAGTTGTACTCTCTAAAATTATTAACTGTTCACGATGGAGCCTTTTAGAAATATCTTCGGCAGTTTGAATAATGTATGAAAGATCTGGCTGTTTAAATTTATCAAGTGGTGTGGGAACACAAATACTTATTACATCACAATTTTCAAGTTCTTCAAAATTGGTAGTGGCTCTAAGCCTTTTTTCATTTACAAGTTGTTTTAATTCTTCATTATTAACATCTCCAATATAATTTTTCCCTTCATTAATCATATCTACTCTCTTTTGTTGTATATCAAATCCAATGACGTTGTATCCAGCTCTTGCCTTTTCAACTGCAAGTGGAAGTCCAACATATCCCATTCCCATTACACCAATAATAGCACTTTTGTTTAATATTTTTTCGTACAATTTTGACATACTCTCCCCTCCGTTCATTCAGTGAATGAATATTCTGACTAAATTATAACATTTTTATTTTTATAAATCAAGTAAAAAAATACCCCAAGGATGATATTTCACCCTTGGGGTATTTATATTTTTTTATAGATTAGAAAGGATAAAATCCAAGATCAAGTCTATTTTTTTCGTATATTTCTTCAATCATTTTTTTAACCAATTCTACATGGCCTTCTTCCCATGTTTTTAAGTTTTCTAGTATTTTTACCAATTGTTCATTTTCTAGCTCTCTAGCCCGTTTTGCAGCCTTATCATAGTAATTAACAAAATCTTTTTCAATTAAAAGAGCCATTCTTAGAATTGACAAATCTTTTATGTCATCTTCAGAAGGTGTTTTACTTATCTTCTGTGAAGTAAATCTTTCTTTGAAAAAATCTTTTGTAGTATCAACTGAAGCAGTAGGGATTTCGCCGTTTTCTTCAAGTGCTTTTCTAACCATTCTAATGTATTCAGTATGTTCTTTTTCCATGTTTTTTAGAAATTCGAGAACTTCTTTTGCAAGTGAATTCTTGATTTCTTCTTTTTTTGACATGTAAAATTTGTATCCTTCAATTTCAAAATTTTCAGCAAGTTTTAAAATGTCTTCAATTGACATTATTTCACCTCACTTCTTAAATATTCATCAATACCTTTTGCCGCCCAATAACCATCAGCAACGCCATGGATGATGTCAGGACCGTGAACAATATCACCACCAGCAAAAAGCCATTTAATTGATGTTTGCCTATATTCGTTTGTTACAATTCTTCCTCTTACAAATTCTAATTTTTCTTTTAATTCTTCGGGGAGGTAACTATAGTCAGGGGCTTGTCCTATTGCTTCAACTACCATATCTGCATCCAAAACCATTTTTTTATTTTCATCAAATTTTGGATTAAATCTTCGATTTTCATCAAATACCTCAAGACATTTTTTAAATTCAACACCTTTTACTTTATCATCTTCAATTATTATTCTTATTGGACCCCATCCAGGATAGAATTTCACACCTTCTTCTGCTCCTTCTTCAATTTCTTCCATGTCTGCTGGCATTTCTTCGTATGTTCTTTCTAAACTTGAAACTTTTACATCTACTTTACCATATTCCATCATTTGAAGCCTTGCCATTGATCTTGCAACGTCCATTGCAACATTACCGCCACCAATAACAACAAGGCTTTTTGGAATCTTTGGTTTTGGACCTTCACCTCTTAGAAAGTCTCTTATTTCTCTTAATAATGGCAGAGCTTGTATTACATCTTCATGCTCTGTTCCAGGAATATTGGTGCTTCTTCCAAGTGTAAAACCTGTTGAAACATAGACAGCATCGAATTTTTCTTTTAGTTCCATTAGAGGAATATCTTTTCCTACGCTAACGCCAACGTGAATTTTTACTCCAAGTGCTTGAATGAAAGCTATATCTTTATCTAAAGCTTCATCTGGTAATCTATAAGATGGTATACCATATCTCATAACACCTCCAGGCCTTGAAAGACTTTCAAATACTTCTACTTCGTATCCCATTGTTGCTAAAAAGTATGCAGCTGAAAGTCCTGCAGGTCCTGAACCTACAATTGCAACTTTTTTATTTCTAGGTTCGATCTTGTAATCAACAACGTTTTCATAACTTGAAATGTTGTCAACAATGTACCTTTTTAGCCATCTAATTGCAATTGCATCCCCTCTATTTCCAATTGAACATGCTTCTTCACACTTGTGAGTACATACTCTACCACACACTGAAGAAAATGGGTTTGCACCGAGCATATCTTGTTCTAAGTCACCTTTTAGCAATATATTTACTGCTTCTTTAAGATCGTCTTTCCAAATTGCTTTAATATATTCTGGAATTCTCATATGTTGAGGGCATCTGTCCGTACAAATTCCACACTCAACACATCTTGCAGCTTCATGCATAGCTTGTTCTTTGCTATATCCTTTAACATATTCAATAAACGATTTTGATCTTTCTTCTCCTTCAATCATTTCCATTTCAACTCTATCTAATTCTAATAACTCAGAATTTTCATCCCTAGTCCAGCCTACTGGCACCTCATCGACACCATGTATGCCTTTTTCAGTTGGAGCAAAAATGAAATCTTCAGGATCAGGAGATATATGGATATACTCTCTTGTCATTTTTAAAGAACTAGTAGTACATATGTCAACACACATGGCACAAAATGAACATCTTCCGTAATCAATAACTGGGCGTTGTGGTTTTTTACCATACTCTTGGGCTAATCCCTCTACTTCAACCATTCTAATTGCATCTGTAGGACATATTTTTGCACAAGTACCGCATCCAATACATTTTTCCCAATCATTTATGTGGAAACCTCTATATCTTTCTGCAGCTTCTCTTTTTACGTATGGAACTTTTATTGTAACTGGTTTTCTAAACATATATTTCCAAGCTTTTATTGGAGCAAAGAATTCTTTTTTAGGAGTTGTTTTATTTGTCATCACAGCACCTCCTTACCTGTCAACCTCAGGTGAACATACACCCATAGTATCAAGCCAGATTGGAACATCTTCTATTCTTGTTCCAGGTAAGTATTTTTCAATACCATATAGAGTTTGTGGGTATGAAGCTCCTCTAACAACAATTCTGTAAGGTTTTTCACCACCATCTGATACTACGTAATATCCATACTCACCTCTTGAAGCTTCTATATGAACGTATACAGAACCTTTTGGAACACGATATCTTAAAGCATTTCCTTCGCTAATTGGAACATTAATTTTTCCTTCAGGCATTTTTTCAAGACATTGCCTAATTATTCTAATACTTTGTGGGATTTCTTTGAATTTTAGATATACTCTTGAAAATGCATCTCCTTCTGTTGCAGTAGGAACTTCAAATTCCACTTTGTCATAGAAAAGATATGGATCAATTTTTCTAATATCATATGGAATACCAGTTGCTCTAAGCCCAATACCAGTAACTCCCATTTCAAAAGCTGTTTCTCTATCGAGTAAAGCAATTCCTTTAAGTCTTGTTTGGACAATTCGATTTTTAAATATTAAATTTTCAAATTCTGGAAGTCTGCTTTCCAGATAATCTAGGAATTTTACTATCATATCTTGTACTTTTGGAGTCATATCTTTTCTAACTCCACCTGGAATAATATACATATGATAAATACGTGCTCCAGTTAAATTTTCAAAAATATCTAGTATTCTGTCTCTGTCAGCAACACCCCAGTAAGGTCCGGTATATAATCCGATAGGGCCACCAATTCCTGCCATACTCATTAGATGTACGGCTATTCTAGCTAGTTCTAATACGATCATTCTTATCCATTGAGCCCTTTCAGGAACTTCAACATTTGCTAATTTTTCGACTGCTAAAGCATAAACAACTTCATTTATATCAGGTTCAGGAACACAAATTCTAGGTATAAGTGCAAGATTTTGGTACCAGAGTCTTCTTTCCATTAGTTTTTCAAATCCTCTATGAAGGAAGCCAGGCATTGGTCTAGCTCTTATTACCGTATCTCCTTCAACATACAAATGTACACTAAAGTTTCCATGCATTCCAGGATGATTAGGACCAAAAAAGAGTTTAACTTCACCCATTTATATCACCTCTTATAATCTTTGCTTCGTGAATAACGTCTTTTTTATATTCCTGTCCGGGAATTTCCTTTTAGAATATTCAAGAGGATCAAAATCCTTTCTTAGTGGTGGTTTATCATCCCAGTTTTCTAAGAATAAAGGTCTCATATCATCATTACCTTTAAAGCTAATTCCAAAGAATTCGTGAAGTTCTCTTTCATAAAATCTTGCAACTGGCCACATATGCTTAACAGTAACAAATTCGGCCTTGTCTCTATCTATTTTTGTTGAGACAATAATCTTTCCACCATCATTCCATGAGTAAAGTATGTATACTAATTCAAACATTTTTTCATCAATCCAATCTACAGCAGAAAGTAATGATAAATGGAAATATCCTTCACCTTTTAGTAAGGAAAGTGCTTGCAAAACACTCTCGGGCTTTAAGTTAATTTTTACTTCTCTTTCATCAATTTCAATCAACTCAAATTCACCAATTAAACTTTTTAGTTTTTCTAAAGCATTATTCATGGAATTCGTCATGTATAAACACCTCCCCGAGAGCTTGAATTTGATTTTTTTTGTACCACTCATAATTCTCTTTGTATTTTTTCCATCCATTTGCTTCTCCGTTTCTTATCATTTTCATTAACTCATTAAATGCATTTAGTAGAGCTTCTGGTCTTGGCATACATCCAGCAATATACAAGTCTACTGGAATGTAATTGTCTAATTTGTTGATTGTTGCATAAGAATCGTAATAAATACCTCCATTCAACGTACAGGAACCAAATCCAACAACATATTTTGGTTCAGACATCATTTCGTAAGTGTAAATTACCCTTCTCAAAGTTTTTGTACTTAAATAACCTGTAATAAATAATATATCTGCTTGTCTTGGGGTAGCCATTGGACCCATACCAAATCTTTCCATGTCAAACCTTGAAGTCATTGACGGAGGAAGTTCTATTGCTCCACAACCTGTACAATAATATAACATCCATAATGATTTACTTCGAAGCTGATCAGCTATTTTTTCCCAAATTCCTCTTTCATTTGTTTTCATTCAATAACACCTCCTAGAATACCCATCCTAATAATACGAACAATACTTGTACAAAAGCTAGAGATAAAGGAACTTTCCAATAAAATTTAACAACTTGTTCAATTCTAAATCTTGGTAATACGGCACTAATCATTGTAGCTAGAATCCAAACTATAGTAAATTTAATAAGGAATGTAAAATAATTACTTATTCCTAAGAAAATGTTTACAAACATTGAAATTTCTACAAAAATTGAAAATGTATGCATTAACATTAAAAATCCCATGTATTTTGCAGAAAGTTCAACCATAGGACCTGAAGCTATTTCTGCAGGTGCAATTGGTGTATCAAAAGGTTTTTTACCAAGCATTCCCATTAATGAAACAAAAGCTATAATACCACCAATAGGCATTTTTAGTAAAGTCCATTTGTCTGCTTGAGAGTACATTAAAGCTGAAACAGAAGATGTCTTGTAATAAAACATTACACCTGCTAAAACAACTAGATAAGGAACTTCGTATCCCATCATTTGTGTTAATGCCCTTGCAACACCGATACTTGCATTAGGGTTTCCGGAACCGACCATTCCCATTGCCATTCCGAGTGCACCTATAGCCCAAAGATAAAGAATGATAAATACGTTGTCTAATCCTGGAAATGCAATTAGATTTCCAAGTGGAACAAATGCTAATGTAGCAATTGTGCCGCCCAAAGCCATTAAAACTCCAAAATCGAAAATCCAACCGTGGGTAATTCCATGTTTTGAAAATGTTTTAAATAAATCAATAAAGTTTTGATACCAAGGAGGGCCGTATCTTCTTTGAATTCTTGCAATTACTTTTCTTGCAACCCCTTCTAGAGTTAAACCAACAAAAAATCCAGTAAATAATACTGCCATAACTTTTAATATTGTATTAATCATCAATTACCACCTCACCCAATATATTATGAGGATTATTATTGAAATCCAGAATACATAACCACTTGGTCCCGTCTTGTAAACTAAACCGGTTATAAAATCTCCCATAGATTTAAAGAAAGTGGATACCATTTCATAGAGTTTTTCGAATGATGGATGTTTATCATATAATCGTTCAATAAATCTATAAAAACCTGTTGCATAGTGATACAAGTCATAGTTGTATAGAAATTCTGCTCCTGTGTATTGATTTGTTAGTTCTACCTTTTTTGCTTTTGGGAATAATAGATATAGTACAAGTGCAATAATAAATCCAACAGCAAACATTATAAACACTGTTAAAGTATTCCATGAACCTAAAGGTGTTTTGATTATTATTCCAGAGTGTTCTAATGGTTTAATTCCAAGTTCTGTTTCAACAGAAACAATTAAGTCAAGTATTGGTTTTGGATAAACTCCCAATAAAACTGTTAAGGCAACCATTAACAACATAGGTAACAACATTATAAATGATCCTTCTTTTAAATTGTAATGTTTTTTCTTTAGTTGGCCCAAAAATACACCTGCAAGAGGCCTGAAAACGTATAAAAATGAACCTACACTTCCAATAAATGCAATTGCTGCGGTTATAAACATTCCTTTTCTAACTAGAGTATTAAAAATCATCCATTTTGAAATAAATCCGCTTGTTGGCGGAATTCCTGCAAGTGAAATAATTCCTACAAGATATGTTACAAAGGTCATAGGCATTCTCCAAATTAAACCGCCCATTTCATCAATTTTCGATGTACCTGTTCTTAGAATTACTAAAGCAAAAGACAAAAATACCATAACTGAAATTATAGCGTGATTGAAAACGTGGAAAAGTCCTCCTGCAAAACCTATACTATCAAGTGAGGCTAATCCAATTAGTATATATCCGCCGTTGGCAATCGAGGAGTATGCAATAAGCTGTTTCATATCATTTTGCCTAATAGCCATAAACGTTCCTAAAATTATAGAAATGTTACCAAGCCAAATTAATAAATAGTTTAAAGTTGGTATACCATGATAAAATTGTGGGAACAATTTCATTGTTGGAAATACTGCAAAGGATATTGCTAAAACATATGAGCCTAGTTTTGATAATTGACCAGAAAAAGCTGCAGTAAATGCATCTGGAGAACTACCATATGCTTTTCTGAGCCAGGTGTGAAGTGGGAAAATACCACTTTTTACTATACCTGCTGAAGAGATGAATAGTATGATAAACCAAATGTATGATGTGGAACTTTCATTAGATAACTTATTTATTACTCTGTCGAACGATATTACTCCATACCTGTTAAAAATCGAAAAAGTTGCAAAAAGATACATATAGCTTCCAATAGCACTCATAACTGCATAATTTATAGCAGCCTTTTTTGAATCTTTATTGCCCATAGGGATAATTAAAAATGATCCTAAAACTGCTATTTCCCAGAAAATATACAATGTTATTAAATCATTTGCAAAAAATACTCCAAGTGAGCCACCGGCCATTAACAAATAAAATGCATTAAAAGCTGCAGAATTTTTTGAATTAGATCTTATCCAATCAATTATAAAAAATGAAACAAAGGCCAATACTAAAAAACTAACAATTGCAAAAAACTTTCCTAAGTATGTTACTTTTAATGAACTTTCAATATCACCAAAAACATTAAACAACTTTTCTGTTTTTCCAACATTAACATTCCAAACATAGAATAATGCATATGAAGAAATGAGAAAGTTAAATATAGAACCTAAAACTTTGTTCGTTTTTGTTAAAAGATAACTAATTAAAGAACCAAACAGAAACACTAATATTAGATTTGTAATAGAAATCATTTACATCCCTCCCAGAACTGTAGTTACATAAGCTTTGTAATTCATTAAGCCGTTTGTTATATTTTCAGCAATTTTTAAATATGTATCTGGGAACAATCCAATGTATATTATGAATAACGATAATATTAAAGTGATTAGAACTATATTCCAAGGAATTTTTTCTGATTTTTCGTTATTTTCGTACCAAAGATGAATGTTCCATTTTAATAAGTAAGCCGCTTCAATAATAGTTGAGAATAGTAATGCTGCTGGTAAAATATAGTTTCCACTTTCGAATGAACTTTGTAAAATTAACAATTTACTTCTAAAGCCTGCAAATAATGGGAAACCAATCAAGGAAAAAGAAGCAATACTAAATGAAATTCCAGCAGTTTTGTTTTTCATAAAGCTGCCAACAACTGTTGCAGCTATTACGAATAAAATTATCTTTGCCGTTGCATCATTAAGGAGATGGAAATATCCAGCTTTTAATGAATCATAAGTGTTTAAAGAAATAACACTTAAAACTAAACCTGCTTGAGCAATAGATGAAAATGCCAAGGCTTTTAATAGTTTTTCTTGTTTAAATGCTGCAATTTCAGCTAAAATAAGAGTTAATAATCCAAAGATGTAAATTACATCAAGGAAATACCCATTAAATACAGTAATAAAAATTCTGCTTAATAAATAAATCATTGTAAATGTAACTCCAGTACCCAAAATTGCAGGAGTAAGCGGTGAACCTGAAGCGTAAACGTCTGGAACCCATCCAGCTAAAGGAAGTATTTTAGATTCAACAGCAAGTCCAATAAACAACATAAGTGCAACATAAGGTAGGAACGATTCTTTCATATTTAAAGAAATATCTGCAAAATTTAATGATCCAGTTCCTAAATATGAATATATTGCACCTAAGAGGTAAAAACCACCGGCAATACTTCCAACAATCAAATATTTATATGCTCCATAATAATTTTTCTTTGAAGAAGCAATAATATATGATGCAGCTGCTGTGATTTCCATAAATACAAATGAATTAAATATATCACCTGTTAATATTAGACCATTTGTAGAGGCTAATAAAATTAATAAGATTATTGATAGACCTTTATCCGTTATTTGAGGCATTAGGGAGATAAGTAAGAAAATAATATTAACGACTAATAAAGTATAAAAGCTTGCAGAGTCAAGTACTAATACTATTCCAAATGGAGCTTTCCAACCACCCATGGATTCTGCAGTATCAAGTGGAAGATTAAATAATAAAATGATGTTGGCTAATACGATAAATGGAAGAATATATTTTGATTTTTCTTTAAATGGTACAAATATGAAAGCAGAAATTAAGGGAATGGCAATTAATAAAGCTGTCATTTTCTCGCCTCCTTAACGGCGATTTCTTCAGTATCTAAAGTTCCATATTTTTCATATACTCTAATTAATAGAGAAGCACCTAATGCTAAAGTACCTACGCCTATAACAATTGCTGTAAGTACCAATGCTTGTGGGAGTGGATCAACAAAGTTAGCCGATTGTGTATATTTTGAATAAATTGGCACATCACTTCCTTCAATGTAACCAAGTGAAATTATAAGAATGTTAATTGCAGTATCAATTATTGTTAATGATACTAATGTTTTAAATAAGTTTTTTTGAGTCAGTATTCCATAAATTCCTACTCCTATTAATATAAAAGAGATATAATATACCATTGTCATCCCTCCTCCCTGTGCAAATCCGCAATTATTCCTGAAAGTTCGGCGCCTACTTTAAAACCAATTAATATGTACACTATTGGTACTATTCCAGCGCTAAACAAATTACCAACTACTCCCGTTGGGAGGAAGTTTAGTAAGAATATACCTGAAACTGCTAATCCTGTTAGACCAACTATTACATACAAACTTCCTGCAGCACTTTCAACGAATTTGGAAGCTTTAGAAAGCTCATATTCTTCGTTAGAAAGATACAATAGTAAAATACCTGCAGCAATTATTGTACCTCCAGGGAACCCACCACCTGGGGTAAGATGTCCGTGAATAAATATATAAGCACCAAACAAAAGAATTAATGGAAGCAAAATACCTACAGAAATTCTTAGAATAAAGTTAGGTTGTCTTCCGTATTTTTTTCTTTTATAGCCATGTAATATTAATCCAACGCCTAATGCAGAGGTAAATAATACAGTAACTTCACCAAGTGTATCAAAAGATCTATAATTGACTACTATAGATGTAACTACATTAGCAGAACCGTCTTCTAAATCTTTTGATTTACCAAATGTGACTTTTTCACTGTTTCCATTAACACTTTTATTTATATATGCACTGGAAACTTTTGAAAGTTTAACTTTCCCATATTCAGGTAGAATAGAAAGAGAATTTACAAAAAATAAAATCAAGCCTAATACTATAAGAATTGAAAATACTCTTCTCATTTTTCATCACCACCAACTCTTTGTAATGCCAAGATTAAAACAGCTGTAGTAAGACCAGCTCCAACTGCAGCTTCTGTAATTGCAACATCGGGAGCCTTCATTATTACAAACAAAAAAACTGATAACAAACTTAAAAGTGATAATGATATAAATGAATCTAGCATTTTTTTTGCTTCTATTGCATAAATGGCAGAAATAATCATTAATATTCCGACGAATATAATGACAATAGTCATTTTTCATCACCACCTTTATATTCGTCAACTTTTGTCTTTTCAGTAGGCTTTATACCTTTCAAATATGCAGCTCTTGCAAGAACAGAACTTCCAACGGGGTTTGTTAATGCAATGAAAGCAATAATAACTAATGCTTTAGGTAGATAATCAAGATTAACTAAGCCGACTCCTAATATTACTGAAAATGAACCAAGAGTGGTAGCTTTTGTACCAGCTTGTAGCCTGTTATAAACATCTGGCATTCTAAAAATGCCTAGCCCGCCTAAAAAATAAAAAAATGCTCCTATAGTTATTAGAATATATCCTAATATACTCATTTTTTCCCCTCCAAGTAACGAGATATCACAACTGTTTCAGTAAATGAAAGAAGACCGTATACTAGAGCGATATCAAGATATAGTCCATTATTGAATACTAAAGCTAAAAAAACGATAGTTCCAGTTAAAACTACATTCAATGTATCTAATGCAGCAACTCTGTCGGCACTTGTTGGGCCAAGCAATATTCTTAGAAAGGAAAATAATACTCCCAAACCTACAAATCCAAAGAAAATATAGTTAATAATTGTCATTCGAATACCCCCTTTAAAATCTTTTCAAATGTTCCACTAATTTTTTCTTTTTTTTCGTTTTCATCTAATGTTTTTACATCAATCCAATGAATAAAGAGGGTATCATCTTTAACATCTAAGGTGAGTGTGCCAGGGGTAAGTGTAATTGAATTTGCTAAGGTAAGTTTTGAGGCTTCTTTTTTAAGGTTTGTTTTAACTTTTACGAAACCTGGGTTAATTGGAAGTTTCGGATTTAAGACTCTTGCGGCAACGTCAAAATTTGCTTTTATCATTTCCCATATAAATACAGGTAAATAAACTAATACAAATTTAACAAATCTTACTAAAAATTTTGAATCAAATCTTATTCTATAATACTTTTTTAGAACACTGGCAACAATTAGTGAAACAAAAAAGCCTACAATTAGCTCAGAAATATCGTTGTAACCTGTTAGTAATATCCATGTGAAATAGGTCACAATAAATACTGAAATATACACAATATCCCTCCTTTAAAAAAGCAATTAAAAATTTGAAGTAATTATTAAATTCCGAGTATTATTATCCAATTTCGAATTGTATTATATCATATTTTTCAATTTGTTCAAATATTAAAAAAAATAGGATATAGGTTATTATCTACATATTATTTTTTAATATTTCCAGAAATTTAATATTTTTATTGAAAAATCGAAGGCAAATTATTACTTGAATTATTTGTGAAAAATATAGTATAATTTATTGTGACTAACTTCACAAAAAATATAGGAGGGTTGAGAATATGGAGAAAAAGATTCCAAGACCTGTTATTAAAAGATTAGGGCTTTATTATAGGTGTCTTAATAGATTGTATGAAGAAGGCATTGAATACGTTGCATCAAAAGATATAGCAGAAAGACTTGGCATAAAATCTAGCCAAGTTAGAAAAGATTTATCATACTTTGGAGAGTTTGGAAAAAGAGGAGTTGGATATAATACTTATGAATTAATGGAAAGGCTAGAAGACATAATAGGCGTTAATAAATATTGGAATGTCATTGTTATTGGTGCAGGAAATATTGGTAGTGCTATAGCAAATTATGAAGGTTTAAGAAAGGAAAAGTTTAATGTTATAGGTATTTTTGATGCTGATAGATCAAAAGTTGGTAGAAAGATAGGAAGGTTAATTGTTAAACATTTTTCTGAAATTGATGATTTTTTTAAGAAAAATATTGTAGAAATAGCAGTTCTAGCGGTTCCAGAAAATGCTGCTCAAATGGTTGTAGATAAATTGGAAGAATTGGGAATTAAGGGAATTGTTAATTTTGCACCTGTGAAACTTAGAACGAATATCCCGGTCGAAGATGTAGATATAACTCTTTCTTTTAAATCGTTATCATTTAAGATTGAAAGAAATATTGAATAGAAGAAGGTGGTAGAATGAGAGACGAATTATATTTATGGAAGTATAAATCGGTGGCAAACAAAGTTGCTGATGCTTTAAACAAAAAAGGTCATGAAGCATATATTGTAGAAGATGAAAAAGAAGCATTAGAAAAAGTTTTAGAATTAATTCCTAAGGGTTCAACGGTTGCAACAGGCGGTTCTTTAACACTTAATCAAATAGGACTACTAGAAAAGTTAAGAACTGAAGAATATAACTTTTTGGATAGATATAGTGCAAAAACAAAAGAAGAGAAGGAAGAATTAGAAAGAAAAGCGTTTTTTTCAGATTTTTATATATGTAGTGCTAATGCAATAACTGAAAATGGTGAAATTGCGCTTTTAGATGGGAACGGTAATAGAGTTGCTGCAGTTATTTTTGGCCCCAAAAATGTTATTTTGGTTACTAGTGTTAATAAGGTGGTAAAAAATTTAGAAGAAGCAAGAGAGAGGATAAGGTATATTTCTCCTATGAATACAAAAAGGTTGAATCTTAATACTCCATGCGCTCAAACAGGTTATTGTGTTGATTGTGCATCACACCAAAGAATTTGTAATTATTATACAATAATAGAAAGTGGTTATAGACATCCTGGAAGGATCAAGGTTGTTATTGTTTTAAAAGAACTAGGCTTGTAAAATCTTAATTTAAGTATATTATAAAGCCCTCAAAGATTATGAAAAACAATATTTTGGGGGCTTTTGAAAGATTATTCAAGATCATTTAAACTACTAATTATTATTTTTACTGCCTTTTCAATTATTTTTCTTGAGGTTGCAATATTCATTCTTTCAAATCCATCTCCTTCTTTTCCGAATTCTTTACCCTGATTTAACCACAACCCATTTTTTAATAATTTTTCATGGATATCAGTATTATATTTTCTAAGATCAAGCCACATAAGGAAAGTTCCTTCAGGTATTAAAGTTCTAACATTGGTATTTTTTTCTAGCGCCTTTTTGACATATACGGCATTGTCATAAAGATATTTTTTTAATTGATTGAGCCAGCTTTTTCCGTATGTGTATGCTGCTTCAGTTGCAACAATTCCAAATATATTAGTTAAGTTTAGGTGTTGTGAATTTATAACTGCCTCGAATTTTTGTCTTATAAACTTATTTGGAATAAATGCATTACCAGTTTGAAGACCTGCTATGTTAAAAGTTTTGTTTGGAGCAGTAAGCACAATACTATTGTTTAAAAATTTATCAGATACTGAAAAGAACATATTATGTTTATTTGGAGAATAAACTATATCAGCATGAATTTCATCGGATACAACTGTTATGTTTTGCTTTAAACATATTTCACCTAATTTTTCTAACTCTGTTTTTTTCCATACTCTTCCTACTGGATTATGTGGACTACATAAAATTAACATTGTAGTTCTATTATCAATAATTTTTTCAAGATTTTCAAAATCCATTTTGTAATATCCGTTATTTTCAATTAGGGGATTTAAAGAAATTCTTCTTCCAAGGTTATTAATTACTTCATAAAAAGGTCTATAAACCGGAGGTTGTATTATTATTTTATCTCCAGGATTTGTTAAAGCTTGTATTGCAAATGCAATTCCTGGAACCACTCCAGGGATTGGAACAATCCAGTCTTTTTTTATTTTTACATTATGAATTTCATCAAACCATTTTATAATTGACTTATAATACCCTTCAGGCCTAAAAGTATATCCATATATTCCATGCTTTGCTCTTGCTTTTATTGCATCAATTACTTCTTTTGGAGCTTCAAAATCCATATCTGCTACCCATAAAGGTAATAAATTATCATATAATTCATTATACCCATAATCCCACTTATACGAGTTTGTTCCACGTCGTTCAAGGGTTTTGTCAAAATCTATCATTATTATCCCTCACTTTTATGATAATCTTTCGTTATCAATTGTACCATAAATTGGTTAATACTTTTTTTTTATGGTATAATCTTGTCGGGATATAATTTGGCTTACTAACTTTAAAGGAGGTAGATTTATGAGAAAATTGGTTAAAGGTTGTGGTTTTTTTATATTGATAGTTATAGTCATGGCAGTGGCAGTGTTACTTGTACCATCTAAAGATAAAGAAGTTGCAGCAGATAATGTTCAAACTCCAATTGCACAAGAAGATATTGAAGAAGATTCATCACTAGTAACAGAAGAAGTTGAAAGCACTCAAGAATCAAGTAAAATTAAAGATTTTAAATCTTATTTAGAAGCTTTAGATAAAGAAATTGGATATGATGTTTTAAAAGAAAATTTAATAACAGTTAAGATTTTTAATGAAGTTAATAAAATGCAAGATAGAAATGAAACATATTCTTATATGATTTACTATTTAGAAGATAAGAGAAAAATATTAAAAGATATAATTAGTAAACTTGATTCTTTAAGAGATAGAATAGAAAATTCTGAAATTTATAGTGCAAATCAAGACTTATATATGGCTGCTATAAACATGGATTATACAGTTTTATATCTAATGTATGCGATTAAAGAGACAAGGGATCATGATACTGTTTCAAGATCTACAGCTAACTTTGGTGATAAATATTCAAAGGAAAGAGATAAATATATAGATAAATTTTTTGGATTTTATAAATTTCAAGTTGAAAAGCAAGGTATAGAGGACGTTTTTGGGTTAATAAAATAAATAATATTAACATTGAAAAGAACCATTCTTATAAATAGTCTTAAGCCGTAAATACCCCATTCTAAAAGATTCAGAATTAATAAATCTTGATGATAATAGGTAATGCATAACATAGTAAGCTATTTATGGGTTTAAAAGTTAATGCAAAAATTATTCTTTCAAAAAGGTTTTAAAAGTACAAAATCATATACATAAATATTACTTTCAAATAGAAAGGCCCGTTTCTAGTTTTTCTTACTAGAAACGGGCATTATTTGTAAGCATGAGTAAGTTGTTAAAGATGAACTCTTAAAAACTTGATTTTTAGAAGTTTATTAGTTCTTTTATTGGTGGTATAGTATCAATGTAATTTTTGTAATATACCAATTTAGTTCCTGGTTTTATAAGTGATGGATTTTTAATATTATTCCATCTTGTTAAATCATTAAGTGAAACACCTAAGCGTTTTGAAATTGACCAGAGAGTTTCGCCAGGATTAATAACATATTCAAATTTAACAACAGTTTGCCAATTGTTATCAGTTGTTGCTTTAATATTCTTGTGTTCAAGAATGTAGTCTGCCATTAATTCTGAAACTTCCATCATTACTTCTCTAACAACTGGTTTTCCTTTAAACATTGTATAGCCACCACCGCCACCTGCTCTATAGTTGTTAAGAACAATTTCGTATTCTTTATCCATTTCAATTGGCTTTCCTTCGAACATTAAATCTATTATTCTATTTCCTGAAGGATTATTGAGAACTATTTTATAGCTAATTCCTTCCCACATGTCATAATTATAATGTCTAGGTTTAGGTTCAACCCAAGATTTATTGACTGAAACCATATAATTTTCCATAACAAAATAGTCAGCACTTTTTTCTAAAGCATCTTTTATGTCTTTACCAGTGACTTTAATAACTTTCAAGGTATTTGGGTAGATATAAACTGCGTTAATATCTCTTAATGTAATAGGTCCACTTTTCCATCCTTTAATGCTATTATTAAAGAGAGCAGTAGATGAAATTTTAGCTTTGCTGTAGTACATTTGAACTTTGTTCACAAATTCTATTAAAGGATTGTCTTGAAGCCTTGCAAAAAGAGGATTTTCTACCCAAAAATCTCCATCTGCATATCCAACGGGCTGATCTAACCATGCTTGAACTTTTTCATCATATGGTTTTATCAAAGAAGTAATTTCCTCATCTGCGGTAACTCCTTTTACAGAAACTTGCTCTACTGAGCTATCAATAACTTGCCATTTATTATCCTTTTTTTCAAGTTTTAAAACAATCTTTCCAAGTGATTTTCCCCAGTAAGAAGGCATTGAAACTGGCACATTATTTATTTTTGTTGCAATAGTTCTATGTTGATGGCCAAGTAGTAAAACATCAATTCCATCAACTTCTTGTAAGAGTTGATAAGCTTGATTTTCACCGGTTAATTCTTCTGTTGGTTCTCCTGTTTGAGGATCTCTTTCAAGGCCACCGTGATATGCAACAATTACTATATCAACATTTTCTTTGTTTTTAAGAATATCAACGTATTTTTTAGCAACTTCTACTGGATCTAAAAAGTCAAGACCTTCGATATTTTTTGGATCTTCCCAATTGGGGATGTACTTAGTGGTAAGTCCTAAAATTCCAATTTTTATATCTCCAACATTTACTATATGATAAGGTTTAAATAAAGATGAATTTTCTTTTACATCTATTATATTGGCACTTAAAGCAGGGAATTGAGCTTCGGAAACTGCTTTTTCTAAAACGTCTAATCCATAGTTAAATTCATGATTTCCTATTATCCAGGCAGAGTAACCTAGTTTGTTCATTACAAGTATCATTGGATCAACTGGCTTGTTATCTATTCTTGCATGATAATATTCCAAGGGGGTTCCTTGAATTAAGTCGCCAGTATCTACAAGTATTACGTTTTGATACTCATTCCTAAACTGTTTTATCAAGGTTGCAATTTTTGCAAGCCCAACATCTGATGGAGAATTTGTAGCATAATTAATCGGTAAAATGTTTCCATGCAAATCGCTGGTGTGTAAGATAACTACTTCAGTTGAAAATAATAAAGATACAGCTAATACAATAAGAATGATACCTAAAAGTTTCTTCATGAATTTCACCTCCTATAGTGTTTTATTAACTTTTATTTTTTTTAAGCATTCTCTACATAAAGCTATATATTTTTCTTTTCCACCAATATCTATTTCTTTATCATCTTGAGTAATTTTAAAAGAATAAGTCGCTCTATGTTCTCCACATTTTTCACATACGGCTTTCTTTTTAATAACTTCATCTGCAATTGCCAGTAAATTTGCCGTTGTTTTAAAAGGCTTTTCTAGATATGAGATATCAAGACCTGCACAGTAAACATCGATACCTTTAAAGATAAGATTTCTGACTACATTTATCAATTCTTCGTCAAAGAATTGTACTTCATCTATAAATACTGCATCGATATTATTTGAAATATGATTTAATATTTCGATTGATTTTGAGATTTTATGAGCTTTTACTTTAAATCCCGTATGTGTTGAAACTATGTCTTCTCCATATCTGTTATCGATCGATGGCTTAAAGACAATTGTTTTTTTCTTCCCTATATTATAGATTTCTACAAATGATAAAAGTTCAGTGGTTTTACCAGAATACATTGGTCCAGTGATTACTGTTAGTTTTCCTACCATATTTTCCCTCCAATTAAATGATCTTTTTGAGTTATATGCCTACTACACTTTATATTATATACCATTTTATATAAAAGATTTTTATGATAAAATTAAGTTGTATATAAATTGTATAAAAATAGCATTGGGAGTGATAGATTGACAATCAATCACTTTATAAAAAGGAAAATAAGAAACCATATTATTTTGCCGATTGTAATTATTGGAATAATTGCTGGAATCATTATGACGCTTTTAGGAATAAGAGCTATGTTTTTTCAATTGGAATTACAACTTTCCAAATCTGTGCGCGAGTGGAATGATTTGGGATTACATGTTGGAAATTTTTTAAATGTTTTAAGCCAGGACAAAAGTTTATTTGAAGATAAGAAAAATCTTGAAAATATTTTAAAACTTTTCTATGAAAATTACAAAAATATGATAGAGCACGTTTATTTTTCTCTTCCTGAAAAGAACCTTGTCTTTATTCCTGAGGCTAAAATCCCAGAAAATTTATTGCCCAAAGATAGACCCTGGTTTAAAAAATCTTTAGAAAAAAAGGATTTTTTCCAAGTTTCCCCGCCATATATTGATGCTATCACTAGTGAAATTATTTTAACTATATCAAAATATGTTGAAATGAAAAATGGATACGGAGTTTTAGGTGTTGATATAAATCCTAACTATATTATTACTCATATTTTAGATAGAAATGTTATTTTAATCGATCAAGATAACACAGTGATTTATAGTAATAATAAGAAAATTATAGGGCGAAAATTAAAAATTGATCACGATAAAAAATATAGAATTTATAACTTTAATGTATTGTTATTTCAAAAAGCTTTAGGAGATATCTATATTGTAGTATATGAAAATTATGTAATTAGATTGCTCCCAAACTTTTTAATTACAATTACAATTGTTTTAGGAATTTTAGTCTTAGGACATTTGACTGATAATAATGTGGAAGAAGAATTAAATTCTAACATTAGAGTTCCAATTGAAAACATTATAGATGAAACAAAAAGATATTTAACTAATCAAGAATTTGATGGTTCAAAAATTAATACTGAAATTGAAGAAATTGATGTTTTGGTTAATGAGATTGCCGATATGATTTCAATAATTGAAGCGAACTTTCAAGAACTTAAAGCTACAAATGAAGAGCTGGAAGAAGCTTATAAAGAAATAGAAAAATATTCTGGAGAGCTTGAAACTACGTACGAACTATTTATTGAAAAAATGGCGACTATTGTTGAAGGTTTTGATGAAGATACCGGTAATCACATTAAAAGAGTTCAAGTTTTATCAAAATTTTTAGCAGAAAAGATGAAACTACCAGATAATTTGGTTAAAAAGATATATTTATATTCGGCATTGCATGATATTGGAAAGATAAAAGTTCCACCGGAAATATTGAGAAAGCCTTCTTCTTTGTCTAGTGAAGAATGGAAAATTATGAAGAAACATACGATTTGGGGGGCAGAAATACTGGATGGAGATGAAAGATTAGAAATTGCAAAAAGGATAGCTTTGTATCATCATGAAAAATTTAATGGAAAAGGATATCCCTATGGACTAAAAGGAGATCAGATACCAATTGAAGCGCAAATTGTAAACATAGTAGATGTTTATGATGCTTTAAGGTCAAAAAGACCATATAAAAAACCGTTTACTCACAAAAAAGCTTTGGAGATTATGCTAAATGGAGATGGAAGAACTTCACCAGATGAATTTAACCCTAAGATTTTGGAAATTTTTAAAACTTATGAAGCTGAAATTGAGAATATATGGGAAAATTTAAGTAATTAGTGTTATTGTATATAAAATCTGTTTGAAAAAATAGAAAAAACCCCATCCTCAATGGATGGGGACCATTTCATATTTGGCGGAGGCGGTGGGACTCGAACCCACACGGGGGTGTAACCCCCACCGGTTTTCAAGACCGGCCCCTTAGCCAGTTCGGAACACGCCTCCACAAGCTATTATAACATACTCTAAAAAAATTTCAAGACTATTTTTTCAAAAAATCTAAGAATTTTTGTTATGAAAAATTCTTTCTGTGTATCAAGTGGTTCGACTTTTATTAAATACGCATTCAAAAGCTTTCCAAAAAGCATATCAGTAAATAATTGATCACCAATAACTACTGCTTTATTATATTTTATATTCTTTTCTTTCAAGTATTTTTTAAATTTAAAAGGTAAGGGTTTTCTTGCAAGCCAAAGGGTTTTAACATTTACGTTTAAATTTCTTGGTTTTCCATTCGAAACAATTATTATTTTTGCACCATTTTTTTCAAGATAATTAAAAATTTGAATTATTTCGTTTGGAATTTTGCTTTCTTTCCATTTATTAATAGTGTTATCAAAATCAAAAATAAATAAATCTATTCCCATATCAATAAGTTTTTTTAAATCTATGCTGGTAACATTTGGATAGATTTCCATTAAATTTCCTCCAAAGCTATTTTATTAAAATGGTTCAGATAGTCCTACTCCAAAAAAGACAGTTTTTTTAGAATAACTTATTAGCAAAAAAAGCTTATCACGCCAAATTTTTTTTGTATTTGGGTGGGGAACGATGTATTTTAGATTAACTAGTAGAAAATCAGTGAGGTTATAATTTACTTCTTTATTTAATGGGTATGTAAGTGATAGAGAAATTTCTATATCAGGAATATAAAGAGAAGTTTTGAGCCCAGCTTCAATATATAGTGATGTGCTATCATATGTTGTGTTGTTAACAAATAGAATAGGTCCAAAACTTATATTTTCAAACTTTGCTATAGCAGAATCTACAAAAATTTTGTGATCAAAGTTTTCTGAGAAATTAAATATCCATTGTATATTAAACAAGTTATTTGAAAAACCAAAATTTAAGCCATAATTTGAGAATTTTCCAAGATTCCATCCAATACAAAAATCTAGAAAAGTTTCATTTGAAAAAATTAGAGAAAAGATAGTCAAAATAATAAGTATTGCAAAAATCTTTTTCATAATGATTCACCTCTGATTTTCTAAGTTTAGAATTTGAAATTTATCAAATGTAATTGTAATATTTTCAGTACTATCATCGGTGGTAAACATAATTTTTTTCAATGAGTCTTTATCAAAATAAACACTAATTTTAGTTGGTTCTAAGCCTAATCTTTTCAAGAATGGGGCACCTGCGGGGATTAAGGTTAAATTTTCTTGATCTTCATATATTGTAAAAAGTGAAGAAGATAAAAAGCTAAAAATTGTTTTTAAAATTTCATAAATATAGTCAAGATCAATTGCAGAAACATCTACAACTTTATAGTTATTATATTTGTAATACGTTGTTTTTGTAAGACTATTAAATTCTATTTGTATATCTTTTAAAAATTCGGGTTTGTAAATTTGGACAAAAAAATGCTCTAAATTGAGTATCGTTGCATCTAATGTTATATCGCTTTGTAGATTCTTATTATTTTGATCATATACATCAAAATGTAGAGTTCCATATATAAAAAAATCTCTTTTACCAGCAATATTTTCTATGAAATTAAACATAGAAGAGTCAGAAAAAATAATTAATGGAAGAAGTGTTAGAAAAAGTATAGTTTTTCTTATATAATCTCCTCCTCTTCTTTTTGGTTTTGATTTGAAATGAATTCTTTTAGTTTTTCTGTTATTAATTTTAATTCCCCTTCTTCAAGCTCTTCTTTTTCATCCAATTTTGAAAATACTTCTTCTATATTTAATGATGAAAATTCTTCTGCAATTTCAATTGGAAGTTCTCCACTACTTTCTTCTGAGAAAGAAATTTCAAGGTTTTTAATTTTTTCAATTAATGAATGTTCAACTTCGCTTTTGATTAATTTTTCATTTTGATCAGATACCATTTCTTCTAATTCATCTATTTCTTCAATAACTTCATCAATATCCACATTTTCTTCTTCTTTGTTTGCTTTTTCAGCTATAATTTCAGGAGGGGAGTTTTTTACATTATTTTCAATGTCACTTTTTATTTCTTCTTCATTATTATTTTCTATTTCTTCAAGTTCCTCAAATAATTCAGATAAGAATGAGAGCTCTTTATTTATAAGTTCATTAAAATCCATAGTATAAGAATTTTCAGGAATTAATTCTTCGTTTTCATTAAAAATAATTCCTGAAGTTTTTGTTGTAAGTTGTTCAATTTCTTTTTTTGTTTCAAGAGGCTGAGGATAAGTTTTTTTAGCTTTTATAACCCTTAACTCCATTATAAGTAAAATTACAAAGGATGATAAAAAAGTAATTAAGAAAAGTATCAATTTTGAATTGTTTTTCTTATTTGTAGTCTCAGTTGAAGCAGGTAATTCAATTGGTTTATACTTTTCAATCCAATTACTCCATTCTTCTGATGTGGATGTTGAATTTTTTAAAATATCATTCAAAAGCTCTTTTACAAATGGATTTTCGGTATACCCTGAAAGATAAGCTTTAGCCTTTTCATAGTTCCCAATCATATAAGCTGATATTCCTGCTTTAAATTTTAACGAAGTATCATACCCTTCAATTGAAGGATCAATAACAAGGGCTTTTTCAAAATAGTAAAGTGCTTTTTCATAGTTGCTTTGTTGATATGCATTGAGGCCTGCTTGATAATATTCTATTGCTTTTTTTTCGAAAGAAAATAACGTATTTAAAATAATGATAAACATAATCAGAATTAAAAATCTTTTCATAAAATATTACCTCACTATTGAAGATCAATTAATGCAAGAAAATCTTCATTTGTGTTTGTTTCTTTCATTTTATTGAGGATAAGCTTTAATCCCTCTTCTTCACTCATTGAAGACAACATTTTTCTTAAAAGCCACAACTTTTTTAATTTTTCATTGCTAAGTAGTAACTCTTCTCTCCTTGTTCCAGATAACATAATATTGATTGCAGGGAAAATCCTTTTATTAGCAAGTTGTCTTGAGAGAACGAGTTCCATATTTCCAGTTCCTTTAAACTCTTCGAAAATTACTTCATCCATTTTTGACCCCGTTTCGATCAAAGAAGTTGCAATTATTGTCAAACTTCCACCTTCTTTTGTATTACGAGCTGCTCCAAAAAAGTGTTTGGGTTTGTAAAGCGCTGCAGGATCTACACCACCAGAAAGAAGTTTACCACTTGGTGGAACATTTATATTATACACCCTTGCAAGCCTTGTCAGACTGTCCATTAAAATAACAACATCGTAGCCAAATTCCACAAGTCTTTTTGCCATTTCAAGTGTAAGTTCTGCTTTTTTAATTTGTTTATCAGGTGGCATATCAAAAGGTGCAGCAATTACCCATGCATTAACTGACTCCTTTATATCTGTTACTTCTTCTGGCCTTTCATCTATTAAAAGAACTATTCTTATTGTATCTGGATGATTTTTTGCAATTCCATTTGCAATTTCTTTTAAAATAGTCGTTTTTCCAGCTTTTGGTGGAGCAACTATCATACCTCTTTGTCCTTTGCCTATTGGGGAAAATAAATCAATTAATCTTGTAGAGTATGTATCTTTGTTTGTTTCTAAGAAAAATTGTTTGTCAGGATAGCATGCTGTTAAATTTTCAAAATTAACTCTTTCGTTTGCAAACTCTGGGTCTTTATAATTTACCGCCTCAATTTTTATCATTGCAAAAAATCTTTCGCCTTCTTTTGGGGGTCTAATTACACCAGATATAATATCACCGGTATTTAGGTTGAATTTTCTTATTTGAGAATTTGAGATGTATATATCTTTGGAGCTTGGTAACATACTTTCTAGACTTCTTAAAAAGCCAAACCCATCAGGGTGTACTTCTAAAACACCTTCTCCAAAAAAGTATCCTTCTGATTGGGCCCTTGCTTCTAAGATTGCAAATATTAAATCCTGTTTTTTTAAAGAGGTGTATCTGGGAATATCATATTCTTTAGCGAGTTTGTACAAATCTCTTATTGTCATGCTTTCTAAATCTTTTATATTATAAGCATCATTATTGCTCAAAATAATCCCCCCTATTTTGTTCTAAATAATCTGTCTCCAGCGTCACCTAATCCAGGAAGTATATATCCTTTTGAATTTAATTCTCTGTCAAGGGAGGCTGTATAAATAATAACATCTGGGTGTTTGCTGTTTACAACCCTTGTCCCTTCTGGTGATGCTATAAGTGTTACAAGAATAACATTTTTTGCACCATGTTCTTTTACAATATCTAATGCCTTAACGGAAGAAACCCCTGTTGCAAGCATTGGATCTAATACGAAAACAAAGGAATTTTCATTAATTTTTGGAAGTTTAGCATAATATTCAACAGCTTTTAAAGTGTGAGGTTCTCTGTAGATTCCTATATGACCAACTGATGCATTTGGAAGTAATTGCAAAATTCCATCTGACATTCCAAGCCCTGCTCTCAAAATTGGAATTATAACAACATCTTTGTCGTCAATAAAATATCCTTTTGTTTTTTCTAAAGGTGTTTCAATTTCTGTTTCATGAATTTCCAAATGCCTTGTTGCTTCATAAGCAATTAAAAGAGTTATTTCTTTAAGGAGTTCTCTAAATTCTTTTGGACCGGTATCAGTTTTTCTCATTATTGTCAGCTTGTGTTTAATTAGCGGATGATCTACTACATTAATTTTCATCTTCATTTCCTCCTTTTAAAATGTTTTCTAATTGTTCAAGCATATCTATTCGCATAAGTCTTGTTATAAATTCATCTAATTCTCCATCAAGAACAGCTTGCAAATTGTATGATGTATAATTTATTCTGTGATCAGTTACTCTGTTTTGAGGAAAATTGTAAGTTCTTATTTTTTCACTTCTTTCTCCTGTTCCAATTTGTGATTTTCTATTTGAGCTGATCTTTCTTTCTTGTTCTTCAAGTTTTAATTTAAAAAGTCTTGCTCTTAATATATTCATTGCTTGCTCTTTGTTTTGAAGTTGGGATCTTTCAGACTGACAAGTAACGACTATTCCCGTTGGAATATGGGTAATTCTAACTGCAGATTCCGTCTTATTAACATACTGCCCGCCAGCTCCAGATGCCCTGTATGTGTCTATTCTGATGTCCGATGGATTTATTTCTATTTCAACGTTTGAAACTTCAGGGAGAACGGCAACAGTGGCAGTAGACGTATGAATTCTACCGCCAGATTCTGTAGTAGGGACCCTTTGAACCCTATGTACTCCACTTTCATATTTTAATAAGTTTCCAACGTTTTTACCTTTGATTTTTATTACAACTTCTTTGTATCCACCTAAATCGGTTTTATTTTCATCAACAATTTCTGCCTTAAAATTCTTTTTTTCTACATATCTAAGGTACATTCTTAATAGGTCAGCAGCAAAGAGTGCGGCTTCTTCTCCGCCGGTACCTGCACGTATTTCTAGAAAAACGTTTTTTCCGCTGTATTCGCTTTCGGGGAGTACTAATGAAATTAAGTCCTGCATTATATCTTCTTGTTTTTTTTGTAGTTTTTCAACTTCATGCTCAAAACCTTCAGGCATTTCTTCTTTCCACAACTCAATTTCATCTTCAATTTCAAGATATTCTTTTGCAAGTTGAAAAATTTCTTTCATTTTTGAATACTTTTCAGAATATGTTCTGATCTGGTCAGGTGTTAGCTGAGAACTTAATTTTTCTTCTAATGATTTTAAAAGTTTTTTACTCCATTCATGAATTTGTTGAACTATTTCTATATTCTCCATCCTATCTTTTTAGACACCTCCTCAATATTTCTAGCGTTTTCTAAAACTGCTTGTTTTGTTATGACACCTTTTAAGAATGCATCGATAAGCGCGTCATCAAATAATATATTTCCTTGTTTTTTGCTTGTTTGCATTACGCCTTCTATTTGATGTAATTTATTTTCTCTAATAAGGTTCTTTATAGCAGGTGTAGCTATCATTATTTCATCAACTGCAACAACTCCAAAATCTTTTTTAGGAACTAATCTCTGGAATATTACTGCTATCAGCGTATTTGCAAGTTGAAGAGCTATTTGCTTTTGTTGATGGGCTGGAAAAACGTCAATTATTCTTTCAGGAGCAGAGGCAGCTGAATTTGTATGAATTGTTGCAAATACCAAGTGTCCTGTTTCTGCAGCTGTTAGGGCAAGTGACATTGTTTCTAAATCTCTCATTTCTCCTACTAATATAACATCTGGGTCTTGTCTAAGAGCATATTTTAACCCATCTGAAAAACTATCAGTATCGGTTCCAACTTCCCTTTGATGTATTAAAGATCTTTTTGAGTCAAAAACATATTCAATTGGGTCTTCTATTGTTATTATATGCTTTGCAAATCGAGAATTTATATGTTCAATCATTGCGGCAAGAGTTGTTGATTTCCCACTACCCGTAGGACCAGCTACCAGAATTAATCCATGGTCTTTTTCTGAAAATTCATTTAATATTTTTGGCAGCCCTAATTCTTCTATTGTTCTAATTTTTTTTGGTATAAGTCTTAAAGCAAGAGTGGGATTTCTTTTTTCATAGTAGAAGTTTGCTCTTATTCTAATATTATGTATAGAAAAAGAAAAATCTATTTCTTTTTTTAATGAGTTTATTCCAAGTTTTGAAAATAAATTTTCAACCATTATTTCTATTTCTTGGGCAGTTGGAATATTTTCTCCAGGAAGTTTTACTAAGTTTCCATCGACTCTTAACATAATGGGCATATTAGCAGATATATGTACATCAGATGCACGAGATTGATTTGCTTTTAGTATTATTTCATCAATATTTAATTCATTCATTCATTATCCCCCTCTACTATAAAATTATTTCCAAATAATGATTTTAATTTATTAAGTACATCATCTTCTTTTGAATTTTCTTTAATTATTACTTCAAAGGGTTTAAAGATCCCAAATTTTGAGGTATACAATTTTTCTAATTCATGTATTTTACTTCTAACAAGCTCATAGTGAATTTTTTTCTCTGGTGGAAAAGTTATTTTAACTCTGTCAGGGAGCTCTTCAATTTTTGAAAATGAAAGCCCAACGTAAAGTGATAAATCTCCATGTAGTTTTAGATATTCCATTATTTTGCTTATATTTTCTTTATTTTCGATCTTTTTTTCTTTATTTTCAACATTTTGAGTTGATTCTAAATCTTTATCATTTAGTTTACTTTCAGGTATAGGTTCATTCTCTTCAGCTTTTTCGACATTTTTCTTTATATTTTCTCGAGGTGGTTTTAACTTCATGACGCTTAAAAAACCAAGTTTTATCAAAATTAATTTTTCTTCGGAATATTTTATATCTTTTAAAATTTCTGAGAGTGGCTTTAAAAATTCAATTAATTCATAATCACCACTTTCAATTTTCAAAATCATTTCTTCAAGTAGTTGCATCAGAAATACTTCAGGATCTTTTCCGGAAAAATAAACTTTTTCAATGATTTCTGTGGTTTTCTTAATATCTCCAATTTTTATACTATCAATCATTTCATTAATAACCTCTATTGGGACTAATCCAAGAGTTTCACGAACATCTTCTATAGTAATGTCCTTTGAAGAGCTTTTTGATACTTGTTCTAGGATTGTTAATGCATCTCTCATTCCACCATTTGCCCTTTTTGCAATTTCATTTAAGGCTTCTTGGCTTATATTTATATTTTCTTTTTTACATACAAATTCGAGCCTTTTTATAATATCTTCAATAGTTAAATTCTTAAAATCTATTACTTGACATCTTGATATGATAGTTTGAGGGATCTTTTCAGGGTTGGTAGTAGCGAGTATAAAGACTACGTTTGAAGGAGGTTCTTCCAGTGTTTTTAATAGAGCATTAAAAGCTTCTTTTGTTAACATATGAACTTCATCAATTATATAAACTTTATAATTTCCCTGGGCTGCGTGATATCCTACCGTTTCACGTATTTTTCTAATTTCATCTATACCCCTATTTGAAGCAGCATCTATTTCAAGAACGTCCATAAAACTACCATTATCTATTGATTGGCAAGTATTACATTTATTGCATGGTTCAACTCCATTCTTATTTTCACAATTAAGAGATTTTGCAAGTATCCTTGCAACAGTAGTTTTTCCGGTACCACGTGGACCTGCAAAAATATACGCATGTGAGATTTCTCCATTTTTTAATGAATTTAAAAACAGGGTTTTTACATGATTTTGACCAACAACTTCAGAGAATAACTTCGGCCTATATTTTCTATATAATGCCTGCATTTTTACACCTCTAATATAAATTTTTTAATTTCTTCTATAGCTTTTTTTCTTGAAATTTCAGATAGATTTATCCATTTAGCTTGCTTATATCGCCTGAGCCATATTATTTGTCGTCTTGCATAGTGTCTTGTGTTTTTCTTTATTAAGTGGACTGCAGTATTCAAATCGTATGTATTTTCTAAATAGCGTATTATTTCTTTATATCCAATTGTTTGAAATGCATTAAGATCTTTAGGATATTTTTCTAATAAAGATTTGACTTCATCCACTAGTCCTTCTTTTATCATTTTGTCAACTCTTAAATTAATTCTTTCGTATAACTCATCTCGATAGCGATCTAAGACAAGTATTTTATAGTCTTTTGAATACTCTGATTGTGTTTGAAGTTGTGATATCTTTTTACCTGTTTTAAAATAAACTTCAAGAGCTCGGATTGTTCTTTTTATATCGGAGGGATGAATTTTTTGAGCAGCTTGTGGATCATACTTTTCCAGCATACTCCTTAGAATACCAGGTTCATTTTTTTCCATTTCACTTAGTTCTTTTCTAAGTTTTTCATCTTTAGGTACACCTTCAAAAAAACCTCTTACTAATGAATCAATATATAAACCTGTTCCTCCTACAAAAAGTGGAACAATACCTTCGTTAACTAGTTTATCTCTTATTTTTAGTGCATCTTGTCTGAATAGGAAAGCATTATAATATTCATCTGGGTAAATGTGATCAATTAAATAGTGTGTAACTTTTGATTTTTCTTCTTTACTTGGTTTGGCTGTTCCTATGTCCATTAATTTGTAAATTTGTCTTGAGTCTACTGAAATAATATTTGCGTTAATTTGGGATGCAATTTCTAATACTATATCAGTCTTTCCAACTGCTGTTGGTCCTGAAATAATTGTGTATTTCATATATCACTCCACCACTATTTCTACTTTAACGTTTTTACCTTTCATGCTATTGTCCTTGGTATTTATGCTTACGCTTTCACCTAGAAGTTTCAATTTTTTCTTTTCATCTTTTAAATCAACATTGTTTGAAAGTATTATTTTACCTTCATTTCTATCATACCAAAATTCAAAAGCTTTAGCAATTATGCTTCCTTTTGTAATTGAAACTTTTTCTTTTTCAGATTTCCCAGAAAATGTATTATTCTTTAAATCAAATTCAAGGGTTTCACATGAAATAAATATTGTTTCCGAGCTTTGTGAATCATTTATAGTTACTGATGCATTTTTAATTGTTCCTTTTTGTGATTCAATATTGTATTTCATTTCTATACCTTCCATTACTCCATTTTCAAATTCTATGTGAACTTTACCGTCAACATTTAGGTCAATCCATTTATTGTTTATTTTACTTATTACCATATCATTAGAGGTTAAAAGTAATTTGTCCTCTGGAATTTTCAATAAAATATTTCCTTGGTAAACAATAGTTTTCTCACTTGGTTCAATATAATCAGAAGAAATATGTATAGTTTTTGAGATAACAATGGTTGCTAGAAATAATATAATAAAAAAGGTTAAAAATTTATTTTTCATTGATTAGTCCCCCTAAATATTTTTCTGATATATTGAGTATTGTTGTAGAAATTTCAAAAGGATTTTTAGATTTTGTATTTATAACTATTTTGTGATTTGCATTTTCCAATCTTTTCTTTGCAATTTGTTTTGTTCTATGTATTGTTGATACTATCATGTAATCAACAGCATTTTTCAAAGTATATTCGTTTTCATTTTCAATATAGAATAAAAAATCAGCTTCTGGTATCCCATATACCCAACTACCTGTGATGTAACCATTATAAGGTTTAAATTCTATGGGAATAGACAATGTTTTAATTAATGCTTCTTTTAAAGACCCCTTTAGTATTTCGTCGTTGAATGTATTGATATTAAATGCATGTATTTTTAATTTTTCTGGAATAGGTTCATCAACAAAAAACTTATCTACGAAGTTTATAAGAACTTTTTCAGATTTAAAACCATTTAAACTTCTTGAGGCTTTGTACAAAGTTCTCAATTGCTCGGTAATTCCAAAAAGGTTCAAGCCAAATAAAAAATGAAAGGTCTTTTTTAATTCTAGGTATAATTTTTTTGAATATAAGTAACTTGTCGAAGATGATTGTGTTTTTAGGTAAAAATATGCCGGTATGCACGAAAAACCAGTACAGTGAATTTCTTCAAATTCAATATTATATTTTTCAGCTGCGGAAAAAAAAGCAGGAATTGATAAATAAAGAATTGAATCACCACCAAAAGCGAGGGTCAAATTCTTCTCTCCTCTCATTTATATAGTTTAGCGCAGTATTGTAAATTTGCAAGTAATTATTAAATTCATACCATTGATAAGGTATTCTATAATATATTACCACATTAGCAAGTTCTAAATCAACATATTCAATTTCTATTTCTTTCCATGTATCTAAGTAGTACATTAGTTCGAGTTGATCTTTAGGAAAATCTTGCGGTTTTCTTTCAAAGGTGCTTGCAACAACAAAATCGGAGCCTAAAAGTTTAGCTTCTTTTACAGGGGTAGGTGCTAGTACTCCACCATCAGTATTTTGAGTTCCAGCTATCCATAGTGGTGAAAAAACACCAGGTACTGATGAGCTTGCCATTACAGCATCTACTAAAAAACCTTCTGTAATCAACAACGAAGTTCCTTCTAAAGTATCAAAGGTTATTATCCCAACGTTTTTTTTAAGATCACTAAATTTTTTCTTTCCAAAAAGGAATTTGAAAAATGGATAGTAATCTTCAACCGGGACTAAGGATCTTTGAAAAATAGACCAAAAATTTGACTTTTCAAGTTTAGTCATATATTTTTTGAAGTTTGGAAGATAAAGTTTAATTGCTTCTGAAAACATTTCAAAAACTTTGTTACTGTCTCCATATAGTCCGTATAAAGCAGCAACAATTGCTCCAGCTGAAGATCCAGTTATAATATCAACATCTATATCATTTTCTTCTAAAAATTTTAGCGTTGCTATATGAGCAAATCCTTTAACGCCACCAGCAGCAAGAGAAAGTCCTATCTTCATTATTTCACCTCTAAAATTTTGAGTACTTCTTGTATATCTTTTTTATGAACATCATTATCGCCTGGTGTTTCTAAAACCCATGGTATTTTTTGAATAAGTGGATGTGATATAAAAACTTTGAGACCTTCAGAGCCTATCTTTCCTTTTCCAATATTTTCATGCCTGTCTTTATTTGATCCTAAATCATTTTTTGAGTCATTTAAGTGTATAAATTTTAATTTTTCGAGTGAAAAGTATTTATCTATCTTATTTAAAAATTCATTTAGTTTTTCTTTATTAGTTATATCATATCCTGCATCAAAAGCATGACAAGTATCAATGGTAATACCAAGTCTATCAGGAAATTTAGCTTTATCAATAATTAACTTTAATTCCTCAAGTGTCGAGCCAATATTCCCACCTTTTTTTGTTACATTTTCAAGTAAGATAAAAGTATTTTTTTCTTTCTCCATAGCTGTATTTAATGCTTTTAAAATTTGATTTATACCATTTTCAACTCCACTTTTTAAGTGGCTTCCAGGATGAATGTTTAAATATTTTATACCTAGGGTTGAGCATATTTTCATTTCTAAGATTAATAGCTCTAATGATTTATTCCATGTTTCGATATTTGGACTTGCTATGTTTATAAGGTAACCACTATGACAAAGCATAGCTTCTGGATCAATCTTGTATTTTTTAATACCTTCTTTAAATAATTTGATATCTTCTTCCTTTGGAAGGTTAGCTTTCCATTGACGTGGATTATGCGGAAATATTTGAAATGCGTTTCCTCCAATTTCATATGTTTCTTTCGGTACTCTTTTAAAACCACCACCGATGGGCATATGTGCTCCAATTCTTATCATTTTTCATCCCCGCCTTTAATATCTTTTCTTAAAAAGTAGTTAAGTAATGTCCTTATTCCAATAATTGCAGCTAGTTGCCCTATATCATTCCATGAAGGAGCAACTGTTGTTTTTAAAATACTTGAACCAATTAAGATAGCAAGTCCCAACGAAAAAGAATGACCTATCTCTAATCGACTTTCTTCTATTGCTTCTTTTGAATCTTTTTTTAATAATGCGTCTTTTACAAAAATAGTAAAAGCTTTAACTATTCCGGAAGTAATAACTATAATTGCTAGAAGCTGAAAGATTAAACCTAAATAATTGACAATTATTTCTTCAAATTTCATATTCACCATTCCCGATATTTATTTGTTATTGGCATTCTCCTGTCTTTTCCGAAGGATCTTTCCGAAACTTTAACGCCAATAACACCCTGGCGTCTTTTGTATTCATTCCTGTCTACTAATTTTGCTACGTACTTTACAGTGTCTTTATCAAATCCTTTATTAATTATTTCATCCACAGAAAGTTCTTTTTCAATGTACATTTTTAAAATTTCATCTAAGATTTCATAAGGTGGCAAAGTATCTTGATCCTTTTGATCAGGTCTTAATTCAGCACTTGGTGGTTTGATAAATACATTTTCTGGTATTATTTCTTTACCTTTGAATTTATTATACCACCTTGCAATTTTATACACATCTGTTTTATATATATCTTTTATTGGAGAAAATCCTCCTACCATATCACCGTATAAAGTAGAATAGCCAGTAGCTATTTCGCTTTTATTTCCAGTTGCAAGGACAATATATCCAAATTTATTTGATACAGCCATTAATAGAGTTCCTCTAATTCTTGCTTGCAAGTTCTCTTCTGTTATATCTTCGCTTGTTCCTTTAAATATATCTTTTAATGAGTTTTTGAATGAATAATAAATATCTGAGATTTTTATAATATGGTATTCAATTTCTAAATTTTCTGCTAGCTTTTTTGCATCTTCTATGCTGTGTGATGAGCTGTACATAGAGGGCATTAAAATACCAACTACATTTTTATTTCCAAGAGCTTCTACTGCTATTGCAGCTACCAAAGATGAATCCATACCGCCACTTAATCCAATTAGAACCTTTTTAAATCCATTTTTTTGGATGTAATCTTTAAGTCCTAAAGTAATTGCCCTAAAAATTTCTTCTTCCTTTGTTAAAGTGTAATTTTTGTTTTTATAATTTATTGGCTTTAGTTTATTTATGTTCTCACTTTTTACAAAGATATAATTTATTGGTTTGTCATTTACAATGTTAATATACCTTCTTCTTGGATCATGTAGATTTGTTCTTAAATTATCCTCGATAGGTATATCAATTGTAAAGATTTCTTCTTCAAAAGGTTTTCCTTCAAAAATTATTTTTCCATCAGATGAAGTAACTACGCTTCCACCGTCAAATACTACCTCATCTTGTCCACCTACCATATTGCAGTAAACTATTGGGCAATGATGATCATATGATTTCTTGGATAGATAATTCTTTCTAAGCTCCCTTTTTCCATGGAAGTATGGAGAAGCCGACGCGTTTAAGATTAGTTGAGCACCATTTATAGCTTGGTAAAACATAGGGCCTAATGGACTCCAGATATCCTCGCATATATTTATTCCAATTTTAATATTGTTATAATTTATAATAACAATTTCATTTCCAGATTTAAAGTATCTGTTTTCATCAAAAACACTATAATTTGGTAAATGCATTTTGTGGTACTTCCCAAGTAATTTCCCATCTCTTATAACTGCAAGTGAATTATAGGCATCATCTTCAATATCTATAAATCCTAACAAAATAATTACGTTTTTACCTCTGGAAAAATTAATAATTTTTTCCAAATATTCAATATTCTTTTTTAAAAACGAAGTTCTTAGAATTAAATCTTCAGGTGGGTAACCTGTCAAGAATAATTCAGGGAATATTAAGAATTCTGAATTGTTATTTTCAGCAATTTCAATTGCAGATATAATTTTTTTCATGTTTCCTTCGAAATCACCTAGAGTTGAATTTAATTGTGCAACTGTCGTTCTTATATACATAAATATCCCTCCTCAATCAAATTATATCACGATTTTTGTGATATAATTTTTTAAAGGGGTGAGCAAATTGATAAAAATAGATACATTGAAATTTTTTCAACCGACACCTGAATACAGGAAGCTTGTTATATTGGAAGCTTTGTATGAAAATCCTAACCTTTCTCAAAAAGAACTTTCAGCCATAGCTGGTGTTGTTCCATCTTTAGTGAATAAATATATTAATGAATTAGAAAAGAAAGGATATATTGAAACTAAGGATCTTGGAAAAAACAAAATTTATAATGTTACAGGAGAAGGTTTGTCGGAATTATATTTTTTGAAGCTTTCATTTTTTAATGATATAGTTAATTTGTCAAAAAAGATAGATTCTCAACTTGAAAATATTTTCTTGAAGTTAAAAGGAAAAAATGAAATAGGGATTTATGGGGCAGGGCTTGTTGGAAAAGTTTTGGCTGAGCTTTTGTTGAATAGAGGGTATAATATAGTTGTATTTTTTGATGATGATAACGGTAAAGTTAATTCTAGAGTATTTGGCATACCAATTTTGCCACTCAATTCGAAAGTTAGAATAGATGCTTTAGTAGTAGCATCTATAAAAAACTCTGAGCAAATGGTGAAAAAAGCTAAAAAGTTTGATTTTACTGATATTTATGTATTTAAAACGGAGGAATTTAAGTTGTCATGGCATGGATAAAGTCTTTTTCTTTGATTTTTTTATCAATTTTATTTTTTATATTTTTGTTTATTGAAAGCTCACATAACTTAGATTTTAGTAGATTAGGTATTGTAAATAATTTTGTTACCGAAATATATTTAAAAAATAGGTTGTATGATACTCTTTTTGAGGTTTTGGTTTTTTCACTTGCTGCAATGGGAATATTTTTATTTAATTATTCAGAAGAAAGACAAAAATTTCATTTACATGAAACTCACATAAGAATATTATTAAAGTTTCTTAGTTATTTTGTGATATTATTATCATTTTATTTAGCTTATTATGGTGATAAGACGCCTGGTGGAGGTTTTTCAGCTGGAGTAGTTGGAGGAACTGGTATTTTACTATACTCTCTAAGTACTACATTTAATGAAATTGAGTATGTATTTGAAAAGTATAAAATAAAACTTTTTGAGAAAATCTCAATATTCATTATATATGGATTTTCGATCTCTTCTTTGTTAGGCAGTGTTCACGTAAGATTACTGAGTATATTAATATACCTTAAAGTAATGTTTGGTATGTGGATAATCATATACAGTTTTATAAAGCATAGAGGAATTGTTTAATAAATTTGTAGGGGGTTGTTTTTATGTTTTTTGAAAATGTTTTAAAAGATGTACCTAACGAACTTTCCAAAGAAGTTTTTAAAGCAAAGAGTGCCCTTGAAAAAAACTTTAACGATTCACAAGTGAAACGAAACTTTATTGAAATTACATGGGAATTGTATAGATATTTGCTTGAGAATATAGACGAAAATTATGAAGTTGAAAAACGCCTCTTTTTAAGGTATGGGTTACTCGAGCCTAGATATTTAAATTCCAGGGATTTTGAAAGAATAAAAAGCATTCCTTTTGTGGATGATAAAGAAAATATATTTTATGTTGATGAATGGTTGCTTGCTGTTAAAAAGGGATTAGTAAACGAAAGCAGCTTCATGGAGGTAATTGAATCGAGAAAAAATGTTGCTCCAAAAAATGTTGCGTCATTTGAGATGGCATTTAATGAGAAATTGGAAGAAAGGAAATTCATTGAAAGACAATTAAGAGAAATTGTTAAAGGTATCGAAGATGAAGGAAAACCATATCGAAAGTCTATCTTGAGTTTAATTGATCAAGCTATAGAAAAATTGAAAAAATTAAAACTTGTAAACAAAGAAGTTGAGATTATTTTTGAGCAACTTAACAAATTAAAAGAAGAATCTCAAATAAATGAAAAAACAGAAGATAATTTCAGTAAAAAAATAATGGAGCATGAGGTTATAATACAAATGATAAATAAATCTATTGGAAGACTTGGGAATCGGTTTTTAGTATTAACCTCTATTTTTTTAAATGGTATTAATGCAATTGGTTCAAAAGATCTTATTGAGAGTAAACTAAATGAATTTGAAAAAATTGATTATAAAATATTTGAAAGGAAGATACGAGGCACAAGCATTAAATTAAAACCTTATTTTATAATAGTTCCTGGGTATGGAGATTATGGATTTTGTTGGGAACCTTTTGAGGGATTAAATGTTATTAGTGGTCGTGGCAGAGTGGTTATACCTATGTTTCCTAAAAATATTGATGTTGCAATTTTAAGTGCTTTGGGAGACTACAGGTTAAAGGCCGCAAAAGAATTAGCATTTGGACGTTGGATGGAAGAGGGCTTAACAGGAGAAATATACAATTATTTAATGGATAATAAAATTAGAGAGAGAATTGATGAATTCTTTGTGAAAAGATATATACTTTGGATTTTGAAGGAATCAAATGGTGTTCAAAAACTTGAAAAGGAAATTAGAGAAATATTCTGGAGGTACGTAGAATTTCCTGAAGAAATAAAAGCTAAACTTTCAAATATAAGCTATATTTATTCTAATTTATACGAAAAAGATAAAAGGAGGAAGAAAAATTGGGAAAATCTTTAAAATTAGTTCTCACCTTAATCTTTATTTGTCTTATAATTGGAATGTTTTTCTTTCTCAAAGGAGTATTTTCCGGAGAAATAATATTAAAAAGATACATTTTTAAATTTGGCTTTTTTGAGCTTAGATGGTATAGCTTTTTAATAGTTACGGGAATAATTATTTCGTATTATCTTGTAAGAAGAAGACTGAAATATTTTGATATTAACCCCGATGATTTAGATGAAGCTGTTTTTTGGGGGATTTTGTCATCTATAGTTGGTGCAAGGACATACTATGTAATATTTATGTGGGACGAGTTTTATTCAAAGTATCCTTCAGAGATTATAAAGATCTGGCATGGTGGACTTGCAATCCATGGTGCCGTTATTGGTGCAATTGTTTCAACTTTTTTGTATACTCGCTTGAAAAAAAATTGTTCTTTTACTTTTTTGCAAGGGACTGATCTCTTAACTAGTGTATTACCTTTAGGTCAAGCAATTGGAAGATGGGGAAACTTTTTTAATTATGAAGCATATGGTGGGCCGACTAATTTACCATGGAAGATGTTTGTCCCGCCCGAAAATAGAATGGTTGGATATGAAAATTATTCTTATTTTCATCCTACGTTTTTGTATGAAAGTATATTTGATTTTTTGATATTTTTGTTTTTGTACAAATATGATTTGAAGTGGAAGAAAAAAAATGGTGAAACAACGGCATTATATTTTATTTTATATTCTGCAAATAGGTTTTGGATTGAGGGATTGAGGACAGATAGTTTATATTGGGGTAAAATTAGAGTGGCACAATTGGTAAGTCTTATTTTAATTATTTTAGGGATTATCATGTTTATTCTACTAAGAAGAAAAACGGAGGTGAAAAAATGATTGATAGGCAAAAAGTTATTAGTGAATTAATTTCGCCTAATACTTCAAAAATTGTTTTATTGGTTATGGATGGTATTGGTGATATTCCAAATGAAGAAGGTTTAACCCCTCTTCAAAAGGCTAACACGCCAAATTTAGATGCTCTTGCAAAAAAGAGTGATTTAGGTCAAACAATTCCAGTTCTTCCTGGTATTACTCCTGGTAGTGGACCAGGTCATTTGGGATTATTTGGATATGATCCTTTAAAATATCAAATTGGTAGAGGAATATTAGAGGCTCTTGGAATCAATGTTGAAGTTGGTGAAAATGATTTGGTTGCTCGTGGAAATTTTGCAACTATTGATGGAGATATTATAGTTGACAGAAGAGCAGGAAGGCCATCTTCAGAAGAAAGTGCAAAGGTTGTAGAAATTTTAAATGAAAATATCAAAGAAATAGAAGATGTAAAGATAACATTTTATCCTGGAAAAGAACATAGATTTGTTGTTAAACTTACAGGTGAAGGATTAATGGATAAATTAGAAGATGCGGATCCTCAAAAAGAAGGGAAACCTATAAAGTATACAAAGGCTTTAGATGAATCATCTAAAAAGTCAGAAAGAATAGTTAACATTTTACTTGATAAAATAAAAGAAGTGTTGAAAGACCAACCAAAAATGAATTTTGCACTCTTGAGAGGTTTTTCAAAGCACCCAGATATGCCAAAATTTGGAGATGTTTTCAAATTAAAGCCTGCAGCAGTTGCTGTATATCCAATGTATAAGGGCCTTGCAAAACTTGTTGGCATGGAAGTTGTAGAGGCAGGTCAAACTATTGAAGATGAATTTAATACTGTAAAAAAACTATGGAATGAATATGACTTCTTTTATGTTCACATAAAAAAGACCGATTCATATGGTGAAGATGGTAACTTTGATTCGAAAGTAAAAGTTATAGAAGAAGTTGATAAATTCTTACCAATACTTTTAGAATTAAATCCGGATGTTTTAATAGTTACTGGTGATCATTCAACACCATGTGTAATGAAAGGACATTCATTCCATCCAGTTCCTTTAATGATTTATGCAAAGAATACAAGAAGAGGACTTTCAAAATTGTTTAATGAGTTTGAATGTGCAAGAGGAAGCCTTGGAACAATCCATGCAGTTGATGTGATGCCTCTTGCTCTTGCATATGCTGGAAGATTGGAGAAGTATGGAGCATAATTTATGTATTTCCTCATTTTTTTATCTTCAATATTAGGGGCTTTGATAGCCCCTGTTTTTTCTTTTCCAAAGTTTGTGATTTTTTTACCATTTTTGTTTTTTAAAAAGAGAGAGTGCTTTTGGATTTTATTTTTCTTTCTTGCTTTTAACATTTTATCAGTTGTAAACTTTAATGGTGAATTTGAATTTGTTGGTAGGGTGATTCAAACAAATGACAGCTATTCTCTTGTTAAAGGAGATATATTTTATAACGGTAAATGGAAAAAATTAAATGTTTTAGTTGGAGTAAATAAGGAGATACCATTGGGAGATATTGTTTACTATTATGGACCTTTTGATGCAAAGAAATATTCATATCCAAAAGTAACATTAGATAAAAATAGGGTGATTGTCTCACCCTATTTTTCTTTGGTTAGAAATATATATACTAAAACAGAAAATTTTCGTAAGAAAATATTAAATTATAGCAAAGTTTACTATGGACTTTTTGGTGGAAAAGTAAAAGATAAAATTTATTCAGATAGTGGACTTTATCATTTTTTTAGTATTTCTGGGCTACATATTTCTTTAATATTTGCCATTTTAACTTCTGTTTTAACGTTTTTTAGCCTTTCTGATTTGTCAAAAAAATTTATTGCTTTAATGGTTTCGTTTCTTTTTTTAATTTCTTGTGGTAATAATTTGCCTTCTTTAAGAGCATTTTTATATCTTTTTTTAGTAATTTTATTTGAAAAACTAATTCCAAAAATGTCAAAGATAGATATTTTAAGTTTTGTTGGTTTGTTCTTTTTATTTTTTCAGCCTTTTCTTGCGTACTCACTTTCTTTTTATATGACTTTTTTTAGTACGTTTGGTATATTAAGTGTTGAAAATAACAAATTAAAACCTCTTGCAGCATTTTTAGGTTGCGCACCATTTTTGTCATTATTTTCAAATGTAAATATTTTTTCAATAATTGGAACTTTTGTGCTTATTATTCCATTTCAAATTATATTAACCAGCTTGATGATTGCATATTTCTTTTACATTTTAAATTTCTCGTTAATAGTCGATTTTATTTTAAAAGTCAGTCTTCCTATTACAAAATTCATAGAGTTTATTTCTGGTATTTTTTCAAGATTTCCTAAGATTCATGGTGGAATAATCACTTACTTTTTATTTTCAGTTTTATTCTTTGCTTTTTTGCTACATTTTGGACAAATTCCATATATTTTGAAATCAAAATCTTCAAATTGAAAACCCTGTGAAAGCAATTCTTTTTTTATTACTTCAAGGTGCTTTTCTTCAATCTCATATATTTTTCCACATATTTTACATATAAAATGATGATGCATTTTTTCTTTTTTAGCAAGTTCATATCTATATATTCCATCCCCAAAATCAATTTTTCTTAAAAGTCCAAATTCAACAAGAAGATCGATTGTTCTATACACGGTTGCTTTGCTAACAGTATGTTTATTTGAAAATAATAATCTATAAACATCTTCAGCACCAAGGTGTTTAGATTCATTGTCAATAAAAACTTTAAGGACTAATTCCCTTTGGGGAGTCATTCTGTATTTTTTGTTCTTTAATTCCTTTTTCAGAGTCTCAATATACATGCTTTTCCTCCTCTTAGACATTCATAATTGGTTTTATGTCAATTTTCCATCCAGTTAATTTTGCGGCAAGTCTTGCATTCTGCCCGCCTTTACCAATAGCTAATGATAATTGATTTGGTGAAACGATAACTCTTGATGCTTTGTTTTCATAATCAAGAATCTCAACCTCTATAACATTTGCCGGTTGTAATGCACTTGCAATTAATTCTTTAGGATCATCTGACCACTTAATTATGTCAATTTTTTCTCCATTTAATTCTTTCAATATTGCTGCTATTCTGATACCTTCTTCACCAATACATGCGCCAACAGGATCTACCTTTGGATTATTTGATTTTACAGCAACTTTTGTTCTTATTCCTGGTTCCCTTACTATTTTTACTACTTCTACTACTTTTGATTCTATTTCGGGTACTTCAAGTTCTAAAAGTCCTTTTATAAACTCTTCATTTATTCTTGTTACTAATATTTTTGGACCTTTTTTATCTTTTTTTACATCTTTTACGTACACTTTGATTAGAGATGCTGGTTGTATTTCTTCACCAGGAATCCATTCTTTTTTTGGCAGTCTCGTTTCTAATTTACCGATTCTTATGTCAGCCCAATCTTTTGTAACTCTTACAACTTCTGCAGTAGTTATTTTTCCAGCAAGTTCTGAATATTTTTCAAATTGTTTTTCTTTTTCTATTTCCCTAATTTTCTGAATAAGAACTTGCTTTGCTGTTTGGGCAGCAATTCTTCCAAATTTTTTTATGTTTAATCTTTTTTTGACAATATCACCAATTTTTGCACTTGAATTAATTTTAAGAGCTTCTTCTAATGATATTTGTAAATTTGGTTTTTCGACATTTTCAACTACTTCAAGGAGTTGGTATGCTTCAATTTCTCCTGTTTGTCGATTGATAATTATTTCAACATTCTTTTCGCCACCAAAGTCCTTTTTGTAAGCACTAATCAAAGCTTTTTCTATGACAGGTATAATTTCATCAACCTTAACACCTTTTTCTTCTTCAAGTTGTTCAAGTGCTTGTAGAAAATCTAAATTCATACTTTTCCCTCCTATATATCTATTTCTAAATTTGCTTTTTTGATTTGGTTATATTTAATTTCTTTGATTTTTTTATTATTTTCTTCTAAAAAGATAACTGAATCCTTCACATCTTTTATATATCCAATTATTGTTTCATTTTCCAATTTGATTTTTACTTTGTTATTTATAAATCTTTTAAAATCATCAATGCTTCTTAGTGGTCTATCAAGTCCTGGAGAGGATACAGTTAAATAATAGCGTTGAGGGATTATATCTAGTTTGTCTAACTGAAATTCCACTTCTCTTGAAATATTTTCACAATCTTTTGTACTTACATAATCAAGTGGATTGTCAATTACAATTTCTAAAAACCATTTTCCAGATTTGTTGTAATATTTAATATCAAATAATTCTAGATTATATTTTTTACATGCACTTTCGGCAATTTCTTTAACTTTTGAAACTATTTCTTTCATAATATCACCCCTCATAATATAAATACTAAACCGGGACATATAGTCCCGGTTTTCTGGCGGAGAGGGTGGGATTTGAACCCACGGACGCCTTGTGGGCGTCACACGCTCTCCAGGCGTGCGCCTTCGACCCCTCGGCCACCTCTCCAATTCTGTAACCAATATGAATTTTATCATAAAATAAAAAAATTGCAAGTAGTAACAATTTACAATTTTTGGAACAAATATTATAATGCTAAATGAGGAAAAATTAGGAGGTGTAATAATGAGACTATTTTTTGCAGGGATTTTAATAGGTATAGCAAATCTTATTCCAGGTGTTAGTGGTGGAACAATGGCAGTCATTGCAGGTGTTTATGAAAAACTTATTTCTGCTATATCTAATGTGCTTAAGTTTAAAAAGCAGGATTTGAAAATTTTAATTATTGTTGGACTTGGAGTTTTGGTTTCGATATTTTCATTATCAAAATTTTTTGAATATTCACTTCAAAACTTTCCTTTTTATATGTACAGTTTTTTCTTTGGATTAATATTTGCTTCAATTCTATTTTTAAAGAGGGAAGTAAAATTAAATATAGTTCCACTAATATTGGGTATATTATTGGTTATAATTCCTAATTTTATACCACATTCTTCCAATTCATCTATTTTAAAAATAGTTATTGCTGGATTTGCAGGTGGAGCTGCTATGGTTGTTCCAGGATTAAGTGGTTCTTTGATGCTCCTACTTTTAGGTGTATATGAGTATATTATTAGTGCTATAAGTAATTTAAACATTGGAATATTACTAATTTTTGGAATAGGTGTTCTTTTGGGAATTTATGCAGTTTCACTTGTCATGAAGATTGCATTTGAAAGATATGAAAATTTTTCTAAGAATTTAATTCTTGGACTTGTTATAGGTTCACTTTACCCAATTTATCCAGGTTTTCATGGAAGCGGAAATATGATTTTTGGTTTATTTTCAGCTATTTTAGGATATTTTTTAAGTTATATGCTTTCAAGATATATGATATAATATCATGGGGAGGTGTAATAATGGAAATAAAAATAACAACTCCTTCAAGAGAAGAGTTAGAAAAATTAGGAGTTTTTTCATGGCCAATTTGGACTAAAGAAGTTTCAGAATTTGATTGGTATTATGATGAAACAGAGGTATGTTATATTCTTGAAGGCGAGATTGAAGTTGAAACAAAGGATGGTAAAGTTTACAAAATTAAACCTGGTGATTTAGTTGAATTTCCAAAAGGATTAAGTTGCAGATGGAAAGTAAAAAAAGCGGTTAGAAAACATTATAATTTTAAATAAGTTGGGGGTGGTCTCAATGAATGTTGAAAGAACTACTTTAAAAGAGTTTTGTGATATGGTTGCAGATAAAACACCAACTCCAGGTGGAGGAGCGGTCGGAGCTATTGTAGCAGCTTTAGCCGCAGCATTAAATCAAATGGTTGCAAATTTGACTATAGGAAAGAAAAAGTATGCCGATTTTGAGGAAGTAATGGAAGAAGTTTTAGAAAATATGAACTATTCAAGAGAAAAACTTCAGCAATTAGCATATAATGATATAAAGGCCTTTAATAAAGTTATGGAAGCAATAAAGATTCCAAAAGATGATCCGACAAGGAGCGAAAAATTGCAAAAGGCGTTGAAGGAAGCTGCAGATATACCATTTGAACTTGCAAGAGAAGCAAGAAATGTATTAAAGTTTTCTCAAGTAACTAGTAAACATGGAAATAAAAATGCTATATCTGATGCTTATTCTTCTGCAGAGCTAGCATATGCAGCCTTCAGAATAGGTATGTATAATGTTTTAATTAACTTATCTAGTATTAAAGATGAAGAATTTGTAAGAAAATACAAGGAAGAACTTGAGGAATTAAAAAATGAAGTAGAAGGTATTTATAAATCTATTAGGGAGTTGGTTAAAGAGAATGGGTTTGAAATTTGAACTTTTAAAAACTTCTGGAAATGCTAGAAGAGGAAGAATTTATCTTCCACATGGTGTTGTAGAAACGCCAACATTTATGCCTGTTGGAACGAATGCAAATGTAAAATTAATGACTCCAAAACTTTTAGATGAAATTGGAGCGCAAATTATATTGGGTAATGCGTTTCACTTGTACCTTAAGCCCGGATTAGATGTTTTTAGATTTCATGGTGGAATTCATAATTTTATGAATTGGCAAAAGCCAGTACTAACCGATAGTGGTGGATTCCAGGTTTTTAGTTTAAGGGAAGGTCGTAAAATTACTGAGGATGGGGTCTTAATACGTTCTCCTTTGGATGGTAGTAAGCACATGATTACCCCTGAACTTTCGATGGAAATTCAACACGCTATTGGTTCAGATATAGTAATGGCTTTTGACTATTGTGCAGAACCTGGAATAAGTCATCAAGATGCGGTGGTTGCGCTTGAACTTACAAGTCTTTGGGCTGAAAGAAGTTTAAAAAAACTTCGTTCACTTTCCGACCAAGCAATATTTGGAATAGTTCAGGGTGCTTTTTTCAAAGATTTAAGGCTTAGAAGCGCTAAAGAAATAACAAGTATGAATTTTGACGGATTTGCAATTGGTGGATTAAGCGTTGGTGAAGAATATAATATTACTCTTGACATGACAAAATTTACAGTTCCTCTTCTCCCAGAAAACAAGCCAAGATATTTTATGGGAGCAGGTTCTCCAAAATTAATTGTTGATTTGGTAGACTCTGGTATTGATATGTTTGACAGTGTCTTACCTACACGAGTTGCAAGACATGGGCAAGCTTTAACTTGGAAAGGGAAACTCAATATAAGATCGGCAAAATACAAATTTAGTAAAGAACCAATTGATGAAAGTTGTGGATGTTATACATGTAAGAATTTTTCAAGGTCTTATATAAGACATTTATTTGATAGGGGGGAAGTACTGGGCCAAATACTTTTAACCATTCACAACTTACATTTTATGATGGATTTAAGTAAAAAGATAAGAGAAAGTATCGAGAATGATACTTTCCAGGAACTAAGGGGGGAGGTTTTAAAATATTATGCGTAAGAGTTTTGTAGTTTTCTTAATAATATTAGGTTTATTTGTTTTTTCGATGAGGACTGTTAAAAGCCCAGTCGACCTTCTAGAAGGTCAAAGTGGCGTAGGTGTTAAATTTGGAGTGATGTTTTTAGACAATTGGTTGACTAACTTTGAATTAGATTACTATGATCATGAAAATTATTTGAATGGTTTATTATATTTGAGAACAGAAAATAGCGAAAGTGAATCAATAAATAGCATTGGTTATGTTATTAAAGGTATGTCTAAAAATTTTCAATGGGGAACTAATTTTGTTTTTAATAGTTTAACTACCGAATCTACTGTAAGTAGATCTTTAAGTGTAGGAATAGGATTTGAAGCTGCATTGTCTAATTATTTTAATATAGGAGCTTTTATTGATGACTTACCTCTTTATGCTCAAAAACCCTTTACTTTTTTCAAGCCAAATGTTGGTATTGATTTTAGCTTTGGCACGAGCAATTTTAATTTATACGGTGCTTTGAAATATATAAAACAAGAATATATTCAGTTTAATTTAGGGCCCGTTATTTCATTTTCCACTCTTAATTTTGGTTTTTTTTGGGTACCTGAATATATCATTAAAGATGATGTTATGTTGAATAAAATAAGTGGAGATTTTAAAGTTGAATTAGAGACCTTTTCTGTTTCAATTTTTGGCTTTTATGCGTTTGATAAAAATGTGTCGGTTGATATTCCAATGCATTATGAAGCAGCACCTTATGGTTATGAAGTAAATATTGAGGTGAAATTTTAATATGAAAAAGATTTTGGGAAAAGATGATATAAGAAGGTCATTAATGAGAATTTCTCATGAAATTTTAGAAAGAAATAAAGGAGCAGAAGATATTGTTTTGCTTGGAATATATACAAGGGGATATTATCTAGCTAAAAGAATATCAGAGAACATTAAAATGATAGAGGGAGTTACAGTACCAGTTGGTGGACTTGATGTTGGTCCATTTAGGGATGATGAAAAAAAGACAAAAGATGATAAAAGTAATATAAATTTTGAAGTTAAAAATAAAATAGTAATATTAGTGGATGATGTTTTGTTTACAGGAAGAACAATAAGGGCAGCTATGGATGCAGTTACAAGTAGGGGAAGACCAAAATTTATACAATTAGCTGTGTTGGTAGATAGAGGTCATAGAGAGTTTCCTATACGCCCAGATTATGTTGGAAAAAATATTCCAAGTTCAAAGGAAAGGGAAACTATTAAAGTTAGGATAAGTGAAGTGGACGGAGAAGATTCGGTGTATATATTGGACAAGGAGGAAGAAAAGTGAGATATTTTGGAACAGATGGAATTAGAGGAATTGTTAATGAATTTCTAACTCCAGAACTAGCTTTTAGACTTGGTAATGCTGTAGGGAAAATGGTTAATGGAAAAGTTTTTATTGCAAAAGATACAAGAAATTCAGGTGATATGTTAGAAGCGGCTCTTATTGCTGGTATTACCTCTGCAGGTGCTGATGTATATAGATGTGGAATAATGCCAACTCCGGCACTTGCTTTAATAACCAAACTTGAAGATGCAGCAGGAATAATGATTTCTGCATCTCATAATCCTCCTGAATATAATGGATTAAAGGTAATAATGAAGGGTTATAAGTTGCCTGATAGTTTAGAAGAACGTATAGAAAATGAAATGCAAGATGTAAAATATAATTCTTTTGAAAAAGTTGGAAGAGTAATAGATTATAGGTTGGCTGAAGAAGAGTATTTTAATTATATAAAGGAACTTTATAAGAATTTAGATTTGTCAGGGCTGAAAATTGTTATGGATGTTGCTAACGGAGCAACGTATAATCTGAATCCCAAAATTTTGGAATATTTTGGAGCAAAAATTGAAGTTGTTAATAATGAACCTGATGGTTTTAATATAAATAAAGATTGTGGTTCAACTCATCCAGAAAACATAAAAAATTACATAGTTAATGGAAAGATTGGAATTTTGCATGATGGAGATGGGGATAGGTGTATTTTTTTGGATGAAAATGGTCAGGAATTTCATGGAGATAAAATTATAGGTTTGACAGCATTACAGTTAAAAAAAGAAGGGCGTTTGAAAAACGATAAGGTAGTGGTAACGATTTTATCTAATATGGGACTTGAAAGATTTTTAAATGAAAATTCAATAGATGTAGTAAGAACTAAAGTTGGTGACAGATATGTTTTGGAAGAGATGTTAAAGGAAAATATAACTTTGGGCGGAGAAAGAAGTGGTCATATAATTTATCTAGATAGATCTACAACAGGTGATGGGCTTATTACAGCACTAGAAACGTTATCAGCTATGGTAAATTCTGGAAAAAGATTGGCTGATTTGTCGAATTTAATACCTGACTATCCGCAAGTGATGATAAATGTAAAGGTTAATGATAAGGAAGTTTATAAATCAAAAGAAGTATTTGAAAAATTAAAATCAATTAAAGATTATAGAGTTATAGTAAGACCATCTGGAACAGAACCAGTTGTAAGAGTTCTGGTTGAAGGTCCAGATATGGATGAATCAACAATTATTGCTAATGATATAGCAGATTTAATAAAAAAATTTGATAATAAAAAGGAGTGATATTTATGGGAAAAATAACAGAAGAAATGGTTTATAACAAGTTAAAAGAAGTAATTGATTTTGAAATTGGATTGGATGTAGTATCATTAGGATTAGTGTATGAAATAAAGATTGATGAAAATGATAACGTGTATGTGTTAATGACAATGACAACTCCAATGTGTCCGCTTGCAGGTCTAATTTTGCAAGATGCAGAAACCAAACTTAGAGAAATTGAAGGAATAAATGATGTAAAAGTTGAACTTACCTTTGATCCACCTTGGACTCCTGATAGAGTTGATCCAAGTGTAAGAGCTCAGTTAGGGATATGACGGTTTATGAAGCATTAAAAATTTACAAAGATAGAGGGCTTCCTGAATTGGAAGCCTATCTTGTTATAAAAAAAATTACTGGTAAAACTAAAGAATATTTGGTTGCTCACCCTGAATATCAGTTTTGTGAGCAAAGTTTTTTTGATCTTTTAAATAAAAGATTAGTGGGATTTCCATTATCATATTTATTAAATGAAAAAAGCTTTTATAAACATAATTTTTATGTAGAAGAAGGAGTTTTAATCCCAAGACCTGAAACAGAATTACTTGTTGAAAATGCATTGAAAGTAATCGATAAAGAGAAAATAAAAAAAGTCGCCGAAATAGGTGTTGGAAGTGGGGCAGTAATCATTTCTATATTACTTGAAACAAATTGTGTTGGATTTGGAACGGATATTTCAAAAAAAGCCTTGGAAATAGCAAAAAAGAATGCAAGAAAGTTCAGAGTAATTGATAGATTAGATTTAAGATTAGGTAAATTTTTGGAACCATTCAAAAATGAATATGATGAGATTGAGCTTATTGTATCAAATCCACCTTATGTTAAAAATAATTCAAACCTTCAAAAGGAAGTTATGTTTGAACCTAAGGAAGCTTTATTTGGAGGAGAAGATGGATTAGATTTTTATAGAGAATTTTTAAGCAGCTATGATCTAAATGGAAAAATTGTAGTTATGGAAATAGGACATGATCAAGGAGATTTTTTTAGAAAAAAGGACTGGAATGTAATTAAGGATTATTCAGGAAACGATAGAATAGTAATAAAAGATTTTCGGAGGTGATTTAAATGAAGGTTGTTTTATTAAAGGATGTTGCAAAAATTGGTAAAAAAGGGGAAGTAAAAAATGTTTCTGATGGATATGCTAGAAATTTTCTTATACCAAAAGGTTTAGCGTTAGAAGCTACTCCTGCTGTTATGAAGCAGCTTAAAGCACAAAAGATGAAAGAAGAAGAAGAAAAGAAAAAAATAAAGCAAGAAAGTGAAGAGTTGCTAAAACTTTTACAAAAGCATTTGTACAAAATTCCTGTAAAAACTGGTGGAAGCGGGAAATTATTTGGTGCACTTACAAATGCGGATATTGCTAAGGCAATTTCTGAAAAAACGGGAAAAGATATTGACAAAAAACATATTGTTTTGAATAAGCCAATAAAAGAGCTTGGTTTGTATGAAATAACAGTAAAGTTACCAGAGGGAATTACTGGCAAAATTAAAGTAGAGGTAGTTCAGGAGGGTAAAAATTGAATGTAATAGCATATTCAAAAGCTTTATATACAACTTGGATTTATTATTCACCCGAGCGAATATTATTTGATGCTGGTGAAGGAGTTGCAACTTTATTAAATAATAAAATATATGCTATTAAGCATATATTTTTAACACATGGCCATGTAGATCATATTTCTGGATTGTGGGCTTTAATTAATACTAGAAATAATGCAATGGGAGATAGAGAAAAGGAATTAAACATTTATTATCCAATAGGAAATAAGGGAATTGAAGAATATTTGAGATTTATTAAAAAGATGAATTCTGATTTAAGATTTAATTTAAATGTATTTCCGCTAAAAGATGGTCAAATTGTTTATTTAAGAGAAGGAAATCAGCCAAAGTACATTAAAGCATTTTCTGTGGTTCATACTTACAGTGAAAAAAGCTTTGGTTATCATTTATATGAGGTAAGAAAGAGATTAAAAAAAGAATTTCAAAGTCTAAGCCAAAAAGAAATTGCTGAACTTTCAAGAAAGTATGGAAGTGATTATGTTTCTGAAAAGTTTGAAAAGAAAATTTTAACAGTATCTGGTGATACTTATCTTTTAAAGAAAGAGGATGTTTTTGATACGGATATTTTATTTCATGAATGTACATTTTTTAAGAAGGAAGATAGAAAATATAAAAATCATGCGGTTCTTGAAGACATTATTGATTTAATTAAAGACACCAAAATTAAAACATTAATTTTGTATCACATCTCTGGAAGATACGGAAAAAGGCCTGAGCGTTTTCTCGAAAATTTTAAAGAAGAATTAAAAAACATTGATGTTCATATTGTAAAGCCTGATAAACTATTTAAATTATGAAGGTGAATTAGAATGAAAAGGTACCTATTTTTGAGTGATTTGCACATAGGAAATGGGAGCGCAAAGGATGATTTTGAACACGACGAGCATTTTGAAAAGTTAATGCTAGATTTTTCTGATTTTTCAAATGTAGATTTATTTATAGTTGGCGATGGATTTGAACTGGTTGAAAGTAGTTCAAAGTTAGATTTTGATTTGCTTAATTATGAAGAATCTATTCAAAGCGTTAGTTCTGATATTATAGAAGAAATTGAGATAAAACATCCAAAAGTTTTTTCGAGCTTAAGAAAATTTGCTAAAAACGGTAATAGAATTTTCTATATAATTGGAAATCACGATTATTATATTTATAAAAATAAGGGTTTATCAGAAAAGCTTTTGGAGAAAATTCCAAATTTAAGTATAAAGCCATATCATTATGACGAAACTCTAAAAATGTTAGTTGTCCACGGTAATCAGTTTGATCCAGTAAATAAATTTGCTGTAGATAAAGCAACAGGAAAAATACTTCCACCACTTGGTGAATATATAGTAAGATATATGATAAAAAATTTTGATGAAAAGGTGCATGGAAAAGTACCAAGCGAGATTTTAAGAGATTATGATAATGTTCGCCCTACCCTTGATTTATTTGATTGGTTTGAGATAGTGTCTAAGAAGTATGACTTAGGAATTGATCTTTTGAGATTTTGGATGGAAGAGTTTTTAGGAATGATGAAAAGCCTTGAAGCAAAAAAATGGATGAAAACCAATTATCCTTTTTGGAGTAATTTTTCAAAGTTATTTTTGAATAATTTTGGAGGTATAAAGTTAGGTGAAATAATCGTAAGGGTAATAATGAATTTGAGAAAATTTAAAAGAACTGATTATTTGATAAAAAAGGCTAAAAAGGTATTAAAAGGCCGGATTAATTATGAAAAACATTTTGTAGGGTATGACTATAGAAATGATATAGAAGAAGTCAATGGGGTTATTATGGGACACATACATAAAAATACATTTAATATTTTTAACGTGTCAAATAATCCAAAGTATTATATCAATTGTGGCTCGTGGAAACCTGTTGTAGAGAAAATGCATGGCAAAAAATTTCAAAGAAGAAGTGAATTATTTTATGCTCTCTTGACGGTTAATGGTGATGTTGAAATTGTTACTTCAACTGTGAATGTTTTGAAAAAACGGGAAGTGATATTTTGAAAATAGTTACTCCACATAGAACTCCTGATTTTGATGGTTTTGCATCTGCATATGCATTTAAGAAAATAAATCCAGAATTTGAAATAGTAGTTAGCGGAAGATTTCAACAAAATCTTGAAGAATTTTTAAGATTATTTGAATTTAAATATTTTAGGGATGTAGAAATCAATGAAAATTTAAAAGAGCTTGTTCTTGTGGATACGGCAAGTTTAGATAGAGTTGGAAGTAAGATTTTAGAAAAAGTAACTGATGATACTAAGATAGTTGCATATGATCATCATCCAAAATTGAAGTTAATAGATGAAAAAATAGAAGTAAATAGCTTTGAAATTGGAGCAATAACGAGTTATTTTGTTTTAAAAATAAAAGAAAATGGTATAGATATTTCTCCAGAGGAAGCAACTCTATTCTTAATTGCAATATATGAGGATACTGGTAATTTTTTGTATGATACAACGAGTGCAGAAGATCTTGAAGCTGCAAAATTTTTGTTAGAAAATGGAGCAAGACTTGATTGGGTTCAAGAATTTATAAGTTTTGAGTTAAATAGTGAACAAAAAGAATTACTGCATTTGTTAAGTGAGAATGTTGAAACTTTTAATGTATATGATTACAAAATTGCAATTGCTAAAGCAGAGATTGAGAAATTTATTGGTGGATTGAATGTAATTACATATAAGCTCTGGGAATTTGAAGATTTAGAAACTTTAATAGTTGTAGTGAGAATGGGGAAAAAGGTCTTTTTGGTGGGAAGAACAAAAAACGATGATATTAGTATAAAGAAAATAATGCAATATTTTGGTGGTAACGGGCATGAAAAAGCTGGTTCTGCAACTCTTCAAAATGTTTCTTTGGATGAGGTAATTTATAAATTAAAAAATGTTCTTCCAAAATTTATAAATTTTTCTAAAAGGGCAAAAGATATAATGACATCACCTGTTAGGACAGTTTTTACACATGAAAGCATTGGTAAAGTATATGAAATGATGAATTTGACGGGGCATGGAGGTTTCCCAATAATTGAAGGTAATAAATTAGTTGGTATTGTTACAAGAAAAGCAGTTGATAAGGCAATGAGGCATGGTTTTTCAGATCGTCCGGTAAAGTCTATAATGACTACATCACTTGTTACCGTGTATGAAGATGATCCGGTTTTTAAGGTAAAAAAGCTAATGCTTGAAAACGATGTTGGTAGGATACCTGTTTTGAATAAAAATAATATTTTGGTTGGAATAATTACTCGATCAGATTTACTTAACCTTGATGAAAAAGAGTTGAAAAAAGGAAATGAATCAACACTGAAATTTGAAGATGTTAAACATTTGATGGTTGAAAGAATTCCTAGTCGGATACTAAATCTTTTAAGACTTATTGGAAGCTATGGTGAAGATAAAAAAATGCCTGTTTATGTAGTTGGAGGTTTTGTTAGGGATTTACTTTTAGGATTAGAAAATTATGATATAGATATTGTGGTTGAAGGAAACGGATTAGAATTTGCAAAGTATGCAAGCAAGCAGTTAGGAGCTAAGATGGTAGAACATGAAAAATTTTTGACAGCGTCGCTGTTTTTTAAAGATGGTTTTAGGATAGATATAGCAACAGCTAGGACAGAATATTATGAAAAACCAGCTGATTTACCGCAAGTAGATATTAGTACCATAAAAAAGGATTTATATCGTCGTGATTTTACTATTAATGCAATGGCAATAAAATTAAATACTAAAGAATTTGGATTACTTTATGATTTTTTCGATTCAAGAAAAGATTTAAAAGAAGGTTTGATAAGAGTATTGCACAAATTAAGCTTTGTTGAAGATCCAACAAGAATAATTAGAGCTGTAAGGTTTGAGCAGAGATTTGGGTTTAAAATAGAAGAAGAAACATTGAGGATTTTAAATGAAACACTCAATGGAGGTTTTCTTGAAAAAGTTAGTGGGCAAAGGATAAGACAGGAGTTAGAAAAAATTCTAGGAGAAAGAGAGCCGTTAAATGCAATAAAAAGATTAGCGCAGCTAAAGATTTTAAAACACATATTTCCTAAAACCTATTTTACATCTGTTATGGAAAAAAAGTTAGAAAATTTGTTTAATAACCTTAGTATTATAAAAGAATTATATAAAAAGGTTAATGTTTTTTATTCATTACTGAGGATTTTGCTTGAATATTATGATATTGATACATTAAAAAAGGTTATCAAAAAATATGGTATTCCTAAAAAATTTATAGATGAGATAAAAGCGACAGAGACAAGATTGCCTCCTCTTTTAAACATGATAAAATATAAAATAAGGTTTTCAGATATTTATAAAGTAATAGGTAAACCTTCAGCTGAAACAACTGCGCATATAATGTCATATATTGACGATGAGGATTCTAAAGAATATTTTGTAGAATATTTAAAAAGGGTTTTTTCAACAAAACTTAGCATTTCTGGAAATTATTTAAAAGAAAAAATGAATGTGAAAAATTCTGTTGAAATTGGAAAATTTATGAATGAATTGTACTGTAGAAAATTAGATAACCCGTCAATTAATGAAGAGGAAGAATTGAAAAAAATATTGGAGGATGAAACATGAAGAGAGTGTTAATTTTAGCCTTTTCCTTTGTTTTTTATATTTTGTTTTCTTACACCATTGGTGTAGTAACTAGTTATAGTACAGAAACATATAACTTACTTGTTGATGCAAGTAATCTTATAAACAAGGAATATAGTGAATATAAGGATTACGTGAAATTTATTAATTCTTCTTCAGATGCAACATGTGATTATTATGTAAATCTCTATTTGACTTATGATTCAACAAATAATTTATATAAGGCAACATACAAGGATTTTGACTATATTGTAAGTAGTGTTTATTCTCCAAAAGGTTATAAAAAATATAGTACATTTTTAGAGGAAATAGTTTATTATCCTCTAGAAAAAATTTCAATAAATAAACTTAAAAGAAGAGATTTTGACAACTATTTAAGATTAACATTTTATCCAGGTGTTGATGAATATGGAGATTTCAAAGATGGAAAATTTCTCTTTATAACTGATAGATTAGGCGGAAATAGAAATTTAGCATATATTGATATTCAAAATGAGAAAATTACACTTTTGCCTGTTTGGAGTAGTAGTGAGTACTATCCAAGGTTTTCACCGGATATGAAAATGTTACTATTTCAAGGTTCATTGCATGGAAACTGGAGTATCTATACCATGCCTTTTGGAGTTAGTGATTATTCCAAAAAGATAAAAAAGATTTCTGACAGTAATTTACCATCATATACTCCTGTATGGTATGACAATGATAACGTTTTATATATACAAGATACTGAAAAAGGAAATGTAATGATAATGGCAAACATTTATAATGGTAAAAAACAGGTTTTAAATGTTTATGGTGATATGGTTTTCACACCATTTGTTTATGATGGAAATATATATTATACCTCTTTAAATGGTGCAAATTTTGGTATATATAAATATGTGGATGGAAAAAATTTTAAAGTAGAAGATAGCTTTTATAACGAGCACGATCCAGTGATCTATAAAAACAAATTAGTTTTTACATCTAACAGGGATGGAATATATAGAATTTGGATGAAAGATTTGGATACATCAAGTGTTACATGTTTAACTAGTGATATTAATTATGATGTATTTTATCCTACAGTAAGTGATGGCCTTTTATTCTTTTCAGTTTATAAAGATGGAGAAGAACCGGATATTTTTGTTAAAAAATTAGATTTCTAAAATCAACTTTTTAATATTTTTATCCCAATCTCTGAATTTATCTTTTGATATAATTTTTCCTTTTTTTGTCTTAGCAAGTGAAATAATCAATTCATCTGCTGGTGAATGAAAGTATACATTTGGTAATTTAAATATACCATCATTTTTGAACATGTATTTAGCGTTTTTGTCAAAGACAATATAAAATGGGAAGTAAAAATCCTTGGCTTTTGAGAGAGTTTCTAGAAGGTTATAAATGTTTTTTGTGGACGGTGGTATAGACCAAAAAGCGATGTTATTGCCGTCTAAAATTACAGGGCTTATTGGTTTTGAAAAAAGAGCTCTTTTAAGATATGGATGGATTGATATTTTTTCTCTAACTTTTTGTTTTGAAATAGGATCAAGTTCATATATAATTTCTCTTAGCCAATTAATTCTATCTAAATTGTGAAAAGTAATTGAATTTATTTCAGAAATGATATCATTTAAAAAAGTTTCTTTATTAAGACTTTCGATAACATATAATTCGAGAAAATCTGATACCTTATATTTTTTTAGTAGTTTATTTTTTTGTTCAAAATATTTTTTATCGTAATTTTCGGAAGTATCTGGAAATGGAAACTTTTTAGGGTTAGCCCAAAACAATATTTCACCAATTTCGTTTGGCTCTATGTTTATTTCTTTAAACATTTTTAGTCTAGATATTATGCTTCCGTTTCCATGTAATAGGTTTGAGGTATAAATGATAAAATAATTTATGTTTGTTTTTTTTAATTTTTCTTTTAGTTTTTTATTTTCTAAGTTATTAATTAATATTTTGTAGTTGTTTGAGTTCATATGTTTAATACTTTTCAGGATATCAACAATTACTTTTCTTTTTCCTTTTAAAGTTGTAAGTCTTGAGAGATATTCTGGATCATAAATCAATCTTCAATGACCTCCAATTTATATTTTTCACCAATTTTAAAGACAGCAATGTCTTTCGAAATATCTTTTCCCTTACTTTTAGCATGTAATATTAATTTTCTGTCTGAGATTATTATATTATAGGCATATCCTATAGGAATATTTTTGTAATAACCTACAAACTTAATATCGCTATTTTTATAATTTGCGATAATATTTTTCAGCAATCTTAAAATTTTTTCTTTCTTTACGGAAGGTGTAGGCGAAAATGTTATAGTATATATTGATGAAATATAGTTTTTATTAACTTTAATATTAAAAACATTAGTTTTATATATTTTTATATCTTTTATCACTGTTGGCATTTTAGTACAACTAGGGGTTTTAAATGCTAAGGTTTGATTTTTAACTTTAGAAAATTTTTTAAAGCCTAGTTCGTTGAGCTTTAAATTATTTCCAGAAAACGCGATATCTTTTATTTGAATGCTATTTTTTTCTATCACTTCATTTTTTACATTCACTTTATTTTCAAATTCTAACCTCAGAACCTTTGTTCTTAATGTTTTATCTAAAGTTTTTGTGCTCAAATTTATAGAATTTTCAGAAGTATTTGCTGAAAATTCGAGTTTGAGATTATTAACTTTTATAAATCCAAGTTCCATTTTTAGTGTTTCGATAATATTTTTTATGATTCGCATACGTAATTCAACGCCTTTTCAAGTCGTGAGAAAGGTTCCGTAATATCTATTTTTTCTGATATATCAATTAAAATACCTTTAATATTTTCCTTTAATGGTATTATTTTAAAATATCTATTATTTATTTCCAATGATTCATCAGTAGGAGTTTTAAGCTCAGCTAAAAAGACTACATTCTCGAGTGATAATAGTTCTTGACTGTCAACAAATATAATTTCTGGTTTATTTTCAATTTTTTCAATTAGTGTTTTACCAATTATTTCAGTACTAAGGTATTCTTCTAGCGAAGAACCATATATGATTTTTTGTATTGCTGTTGGAATAATTGGTTCTGTGTATTTAAATTCCACTGGAATTCCCTTATCATTGATTATTAATATTCCACCAATGTATTTATCTATTATTTTTTTTACAGAAAGATATCCGATCAAATTCTCACATCCAGTATATGATTATTTTCAGTTTTGACAATGTCTTCTTTATTTTTATTTTTCTTTCCTTCTTTATTATAAAATTGATTGTTTTTGCTTTCATTTTTTTCAGTAGAATTTTTTATTAAATTGCTTGATGTTTTTTCAACAACTTTTGGTGAACTTTGTTCTCTTTTTATTTTTTCTTTTAATTGATTTGCATTAATTTCTGATAAAACATTTGCATAATTTTGTAAATTGCTAAAATGAGCAGATTTTTCTACGCTTGCTCTTGTATAAATTGGGTGTAATTCAATAGGGTCCATATTATTCCCCCCCTAAATATTTCTTTAACTTTGCTAATGTCTTGGAAAGTAATTGAGACACTCTTGATTCTGTGACATTTAAAACTTTTCCGATTTCCTTTAGTGAAAGTTCATGCTCAAATCTAAGGCTTAGTAGTAACTGCTCCTTATCGTCTAATTTTTTTATCGCCTCAATAAGTTGTTCTTTTAATAATTCGTTGATTGCATATGAATAAGGATTTTCGTCTGAAGCAATTTTATCAATTAACTCGGAATCATCAGAAATGTAGCTATCTAACATTAGAAGTTGTTTTCTAGTTAATTCATTGTAGGCACGTTTAACATTTTCAATAGGCAGATTAGTAATTTTTGCTATTTTTTCAAAATCTATATCGTTAGTGTCAGATTCCATATTTACAATTGCGTCTTCAACTAATTTTATATCATGTCTTAAATTTTTTGGCATCCAATCGATTTTCCTAAGATAGTCGTACATTGCTCCCTTTACGCGTGTTAGAAGGTAAGACCTTAATTTTGCTCCTTTTTTAGGGTCAAATTTTTCTATAGCTTGTATAAAAGCAACCAAACCTTCCTGTATCAAATCATCAACTTCCACATTGTGTGGAAGATTTCTTTTCAAATCGTATGCAATTTTTTTTTATATATGGTAGATATTCACTTACTAATGCTTCTTTATTTATCAAATTTCAATTACCTCCACGTTTTCACCAGTTTTAACCTTTCTTACCATTAATTTTCCAGTTTCAATATCATATTCAATGCTTCTCGCACGATTTCCTCCAGTGTCTTCTGAAACAATTCTAATTCCAAATTTTGAAAGCCATTTTTTGACAGATTCCACATTTCGTTTACCCACATCCATTGCTGATTTTTCGAACATAGAAGCACCACCAGCAATTTTAGCCTCAAATGTAGTTGCACCTAATTTTTTGAGTTCTTCAACAACTATTTTAATCCCAGTATCTGCATATTTTCCAGGTTTATTAATTTCTTTTCCATCACTGTCAGGAAGCATAACATGTACCATTGCACCTATCAATTTATTTTTGTCTCTTATACATACACCCACACATGATCCAAGGCCTAACGTTACAAGAATCGTATTTTTATCACCAATGGCATAATCGCCTATACCAATTATTTTCTTTGACTTGATTGGCATTAATTCCACATCCCCAATTTTTTAAGTATTTTTTCTAGTGATTCCTCATTTGGAAGTAAAAGCAGATATCCTGTTAATTCTTTTTCTATACCTTCAATTTTTATTGAGGTTTCAATTAAAAGAATGTAATCTTCAGTTGTTGATACAGATAAGGATACCTCAGCTAAAACTGCACTTATCATATCAACGGCAAGTTCAGGTGGATCTGGGTTTATAAAGAAACCTGTAAATCCTGAAAGTGCTGTAACATATGAACCACACATTATATTTCCAATTTCTTTAAGCATTGAAGCAGAAAACTCATCAAGGCTAGTAATATCTTCTAAAGTACTTCCAGTTAATATTTTATTTATTTCTTTGACGGTATTAGAGTTCAAGATTAAAAGTATTTCACCTTCAACATCTTCTCTCATTTTCATTTTTATTGCACAAACTATTTCTTCTGGATTTTCAAAGATAAAAGGAATTTGGGAAATGGGTACAACCTTTGTTGAAGGGACAGATATATCTACTTTTTTCCCAATCATAGTTGAAAGTGCTGTTGCAGCATTTCCAGAGCCAATATTTCCTACTTCCTTTAAAAAATCAAGCTGAGAATCATTTAATTTTTCAAGCATTATAATCCCTCCTATTTTTTTGCCTTAATTTCTTTTTGAAAGACAAACCTTACCATTTTATTTTCTAGTTGCCGTGGGACTTCTAAAAACTGGGCTCCATATTGATATCCTTCTTCTGTTTTTTGATCTACTCTTACAATTTTTGTTTTTTGATTTTCTATTTGTAAATCGTCATCGAGATTCAGAGTTACATATATTATATCTCCTTCTTTTAATATAGTTTTAGTCACAAATTTAATTCCACCAGCGCTAAAATCTTTTGTTAAAAATTGTATAGCTTCTGAATTTTCATCCAATGATTTTTTTAAAATTCCATATACATATAATGGGATTCTTTTGAATTTTCTTCTTTCTGTTTTTTTAACTTCATCAGGTGCTAGCACAGGAAGCATGTAAAGATTATCTCTTTTTATAACACCCAGGGAAACGGTTGTGAATGAGAACATGGAACTTTTATCAAATATTTTGACATTCATTCTTACGCCTTTTGGTATAGGGATCATCCTGCCTTTGTATGTAGGTATAGACAAGTAAATTATTTTTTTTGAAAGCTCCATATCAGCAATGGATGTTTTATAAGTACCTTCTAATTCTTTTACCATTGTAATTTCAACAACTCCAGGAAGGCCAATTTTTAATGCCTTTTCAGCAGGAATATTTGTTACATATGATGCCATTGGCTGCACCCTTTCTAAATATTTAGTATGTTATTCCATAAATTTAAAGATTCATTGGAAACTTTACATCCAATTCTATATATTTCTTCTTCATAGATTCTCCACATAGGAATAATATTAATTTTTTTATCATCTATTGCTATTTCATAACTTGATTTTAATTCCATTTCTTTCTCTGAAAAAATTTGCATTCCAGATTTTGAGACATCGATTATAAGTATTTTATTATTAGAGAAAGTAGCTCTTTTAAAGTATGGATATCTTTTTTCTTTGCGCCTTTGAATTATTCCAACTTTTTCATGAGTTTTTAAAAAATGTCTCTTTTCTTTAATATCAAATACCTCACCAACGAAAAGTAGTAGAGCTTCTTTTACTGGAATATTTAATTGCAATGTTTTTCCAATGTTAAACTGTTCGTTGCTTTCTATTTCAACAACTCCAGTTTTTTGTATATTAATTAGTCTTACTTGATAATCATTTTTATTATGATCCTTTGCTAATAAATATATACCACTTAAGTTTTTATTTATAAATTCAATAATAGTCATTCATGTTCACTCCTAAAAAATGAGAGAATTTTGTCTAATATGTTTTCTTTGTATGAAATATCTTTTTTTGTTAAAATAGATGCAATTCTGTATAAGGCAAAAGTTGGTTGTATTTTAGGGTGATCGATGACAAAAGGTTTTCTATTAAAAACACTTTTTTCTACAAGATTATGTCTTTTGATAATTGTTAGTGAGCCCATTTTTTCTCCCGTAAACTTTTCTAAGACCGATGAAAAACGTTTTAGATTTTCAAGAGATTCGTTATAATTTTCAACGTTATTTCCAACTAAGTGTATGTTAGAAGATGGGACACCTTTGTGTATTAAAATTTTAACAAAAGTATATGAGTTAACAAGAGAAGTAGGATGTGTAGTGGTGATTGTAATAGTGTGTGTAGCACTATTAAAAAACGGAGCATAGTTGTTATTATAGCCAGGAGGAAGATCTATGAGTGTAAAATCATAATCTTTTGCAATTTGTACAAATTTTATGTAAAAGTTTTTAATATTTTCTGGATTAAAGTTAAAAATTGACTCAATATCGCTTCCTACACTTACAAGGTCTACACCATATTCAGTTGAACAGATTACATCTTCCCTTTCGCATTTATTTAGTAATAGATCATTTATAGAATATTGTGGGTGAACATTTAAAAGAACATCAGAATTTGTAAAACCAACGTCTAAATCAAATATTAGTACCTTATATCCTAACTGTTTTAAAACAATAGCTAGGTTTACTGTAATTAATGTTTTTCCAACTCCGCCTTTTCCACTACCAATTAAAACAACATTTTCAAGGTTAATCAAATTGCTTGCTTGATTTAACATAATTTAGCACCTCTCTGGACAAGATTATAGAGAGTTCTTTGTTGTTTGCTTCCATAATATCATCAGGAACCCTTTGGCCGTTTGTAACAAAGATTATAGGACTATTTATATAATGACCTATATTTAAGAAATGTCCTAAAGAAGATGTTTCGTCCATTTTTGTTAAGATTACATGTGTTGGAGAAACTGATGAAAATTTTTTGGTAATTAACTCTACGTCATTACTTCTATACTGCATTCCTACAACTAAAAAAATAAAGTCTGGGTTTATAATTTCTGACATTGCTTTAATTTCATTCATTTGTAGATCATTTTTTTGGCTTCTTCCTGCTGTATCTATAAAAACAAGGTCAAAATCAGCCATTGCTTCAAGTTCAATTTTTGCTTCTTTTGGAGTATATGCTACTCTCATTGGAATATCCATCAGTGTTGCATAAGTTTTTAATTGTTCAGTTGCGGCAATTCTGTATGTGTCTAGAGTAAGTATTCCAACCTTTTTGTGGTTATTAATTGACATTTTTGCAGCAAGCTTTGCAAGTGTTGTAGTTTTTCCAACACCCGTTGGACCAACAAACATTACCTTTCCAGTTAAATCTGGAACTTCAGTTTTTATAAATGGCAAAAAAACTTCGGATAGTACAAACCTACTATTTTCGTCATTGAAGTCTATACTCCCATATTTTATTTTTATGTATTCGATAATTTTTTCAATAATTTCGAAATTAACATCATGAAATGATAAAGATTTTCTTAAATCTTTGCTCCATTCAGGCTCATTATCAGACTTTTGACTAGAGACCATTGTTTTTAGTTCATACATCATTTTTTTTATTTCGGATAATTCAGAACTAGAAGTTGTAGTTTTAGAATTTTTTGATAATAGTTCTTGTAACTGATATATTTGTTTGTTTTCATTTTGTTTTTGTTTTTCAACTTCTTTTTCTTCAACAGCAGCAGTAACTTCTAAGAAGGTTTTAGCCCCTATACCTAAAAAACCACCTTTTTTAATTTTTCTTGTTCCCAATATTACTGCATCTTTCCCAAGTTCAATTTTAATTTTCTCGAGTGCTTCTTTTATATCTTTTACAACATATTTTTTAACTATCATAATCTAACCACTCCTTCGATTTGCATGGAAACATTTTCTGGGATTTCATCATATGATATTACATAAACTCCAGGAATAAATTTTAAAAGTAAATCTGATATAAGTGGTCTTAATGAGGATGAACAAATTAAAACAGGATTATATCCTTTTTTCATAATATTTTCTAGAGAGTTAGAAATTGACTCAATTAATTCTCTCATAATTTCTGGGTTTAGGTCAAGATATCTTTCAGTATCATTTTCTCTTACAAGATTTACCAAATTTTTTTCAAGTTCGTTATCAATAGCCACTGCATGTAAAATTCCATCTGGTGATATTAAAGGAGTAATAATTTGTCTTTTCATGGCCTTTCTTACTTTTTCTGTCAAATAAATTACATCTTTTGTTTGTTCACCATATTCTAATAGAGTTTCAAATATTAAAGAAAGATTTCTAATAGGAATACCTTCTTTTAGTAATCTCTGAAGAACTTTTTTTACATCAGATGGTTTTAATACATTAAACAGATCATCTACAAGTTTTTCAAATTTACTTCTTAAGCCTTCAACAAGTAGTTCAAATTCTCTGGTACCTAGTAGTTCATGAGCATTTCTTTTTAATACTTCTGTTAAATGTGTTGCAAAAACTGTTGGAGGATCAACAACGGTATACCCTAATCTACTAGCTTCTTCTTTTTTACTTTCATCAATCCAAAATGCTTGGAGCCCAAAAGCTGGCTCTTTTGTTTCGATTCCTGGTATTTTTTCAGTAACAGTTCCTGGATTGATTGCAAGTAATCTATTAGGCATGAGTTCGTATTTTGCAACTTGTGCTCCTCTGATAAATATAGCATATTCATTTGATTTTAGTAAGACACTGTCACGTACCCTTATTGGTGATATTACTAATCCTAATTCATATGCAATTTGTTTTCTTACCATTGTTACCCTTTCTAATAAATCTCCACCTTGAGATGTATCAGCAAGAGGTATAAGACCATATCCAATTTCAACTTCAACAGTATCAGTTTGCAAAATTTCTGATACTTCCTGTGGAGTAGTTAAAATAGGACCGCTTGGTGTTTGAGCTGTGGGAATTTCAGCACTACCACCAATGCTTTCAAGTTGTGGTTCTGTGGTGCTTTTAATTAAGAAACCTGTTATCATGAATAATGTTCCTAAAATTGCAGCAGAAAAAGGAATAGGAGTAAAGATCCCAAGGAATATAAGGATAAATCCTGTTAGGATTATTACCTTTTTTTCGCCGCTTAATTCTCTTACTAATTCGTTTCCAAGATTATCTTCTGAAGCTGCCCTCGATACTAATATACCAGTTGCGGTAGAAACCATTAATGCCGGGATTTGAGTTACAAGGCCATCACCTACAGTAAATAAAGTAAATGTTTGAGCAGCTTCAGATACAGTCATTTTGTGGGTCAATATTCCTATAATTAATCCACCAATTATATTTACAAGAACTATTATTATACTAGCTATTGCATCACCTCTAACAAATTTTGAAGCACCGTCCATTGCTCCATAGAAATCGGCTTCTCTCCTTATTTCTTCACGCCTTTTTCTTGCTTCATCTTCTGTAATTAAACCTGCATTTAAATCTGCATCAACACTCATTTGTTTTCCAGGCATTGCATCAAGCGTAAACCTTGCTGCAACTTCTGCAATTCTTTCTGAACCTCTGGTAATTACTATAAATTGAATTATAACAAGTATTAAAAATACTACAAGACCAACAACATAATTACCACCAACGACAAAGTCACCAAAAGCTCTGATAACTTTACCAGAAAATTTTGGGCCTTGAAGTAATATTAATCTTGTAGAAGCTACATTTAATCCAAGTCTGAATAATGTTATGACTAACAATATTGTAGGGAATGAAGAAAGTTCGAGTGCTTTTCTAATATACATTGTTGAAAAAAGGATTATTAGTGAAAGTGAAAGATTTAAAAGTTGAAAAAAGTCTAATAAAAAACCTGGGATAGGTAGAATCATTAATAAAACAATAGCAGCAATCATTATTGCTACAATTATATCAGTACCTTTTGCCATTTAATCACCTCTGAAAAAATATGTCATATTTATTTTACCATAAATTCTATAAATATGATAAAGAGATATTTTTTATATTAACAACATATTTTTTTACTTGTCAGAGAAAAGTTACAAAAATTCTGCTTGACAATAGGAGTGTTTTTTGATATGATAATTATCGGTTGCTCACGAAATTGAAAAGAAAATAAGCAGGAAGTTTTGGATTAATAAGCCCCCATCGTCTAGCGGTCTAGGACACTGGCCTTTCAAGCCAGAGGCACGGGTTCGAATCCCGTTGGGGGCGCCAGAATATAAGGGTGCGTAGCTCAGAGGGAGAGCGCCTGCCTTACAAGCAGGAGGTCGTAGGTTCAAGTCCTGCCGCACCCACCATAAGTTCTTAAAGGTGGCGAGGTAGCTCAGTTGGTAGAGCAGTGGACTGAAAATCCACGTGTCGACGGTTCGATTCCGTCCCTCGCCACCAGATTTTTTTAGTAAATCCAACGGTTTCCGGTTCGATTAAAAATTAAGTATTCAAGCAAAAAAATGCCCCGATAAAGGGGCTTTTATTTTGTTTGTCTATAAGGATATTTTTTGAAATACAAAATTCACCATATTCCTTTAAGAATTTTTTGTCTTTCTTCTTCAGGAAATTTTTCAATTGCGTATCTTAGCATTGTTCTTGGCATTTTTTTATAGTATTTTTTTAAAAATTCTTCTTCAACTTTTTTATCTCTCTTTCCGATTTCTCGTAACATCCATCCAACAGCTTTGTGGATTAAGTCATGTTTATGATTTAATAGCAATTCGCTTATTTTTAAAGCATCTTTAAAATCGTTTTTTTTGATAAAATAAAATGTTGTTATAATTGCAACTCTTTGTTTCCATAAATTATCTGATTTTGCAAGCTCATATAGTATACTTTTATCTTTATTTTCTAAGTAAGGTCCTAATAAATATGGAGCAGAAGAATCAACTAAGTCCCAATTATTTACTCTATCTAAATTTCTTAAATATATATTTATCACTTCTTCTTTTTTATTTTTATAATTAAGGATTAAAATAAATAATGCAGTTAATCTGTGTTCATGAAATTTTGATTGCAAAAGCTTTTCTACATCTTCTAAAGGTAAATTTTTATATTTTTTTGCTATTTTTCTTTGTATAGGTACGGTTAAACCTAAAAATTCATCACCTTCACCATACCCACCAGGAAAAGCTTTTAAGAATTTATAACTAGCTTTGGCCTTCTTTTCGTTAGAATTATTTTCCAATTCTTTAATAATTTTTTCTAACATAATTTTCACATCCTAAATTTTTCTCCCATTTCATTTATTTTATTTTAACATATTTAAGAATTAAAATAGGTTTTGAGGGTAAATTTCAATAATTTAGTTTTCTTTTTGTTTGGACGAACTAAAATAAAATATACCCTAGCCAATGTAAAAATTTTTTGTCAATCAATCTAATCATTTTAGGATGAGTAGAAAGTGTGTCTGTTAACATCGTTAACTGCTGCCCTTGTAACATATATGTAATCTGCGCCTTTAGCTTCCTTTCATTCATTCCTCTCATCTTTATACTCTGCTTCAGCCTTTCTATATACCATTCTATTTCCCATCTTTTGCTTTATATCAACCTATTTATTTCTCTTTCCATAAATTCTTTCCCTTTTCTTCCACTAGGTCTTACATATAACTTCATCTTTTCTTTCATTTTTTCAATAAACTCCCATTGCCAGTATCCTCTATCTGCTAACAATATTGAACCTTCTATATCTTCTAACATAATTTCTGCATGTTCTATTTATTATTTCCTATCTCAAAATCTAATAACACTTTTGCTTCATATAATAGATGAAGTCTCTTTTTCTTTCTTCTAATTTCACTATTGAGATAAATATTTTTCAGGTGCTTCGCCTCCTTGTTAGAGATTATTTTTGGTGCAAAATATTTTTAGCAGGTGTAGCCCTTATTTTATATTCTAATTTAACTTATTTTTACATTGGTCAGGGGCTATTAAGTAAAAAATAAATTTTTTTAAGTTGCTAAAAACTGTGTAAAAAGATTTAAAGGAACATATTTGCCTGGAAAAATATTTTATAAAAATATTTAGTGTAATAACTTTATCATATTTAGAACTTAATTGACAACTGATTTACGAAATTTATATTTTGGAGATATAAATTAAAAAAGCCCCATTCTAGCAGATTTAGGAATGGGGCTAATTAATTGAGCTTTATTATTAAATTTTAATTTAAAAGCTACTTACGCTACTTATAAATATACTCTTAAACCACTCATCACTTTCCCATTTATATTGAATTCCTGCAACAAAATTATTTCCAATTAATGGGTAAGAAAGTCTTAAAATTGCTTCTGTATTTTCATCTAATAATTTTCCACCTTCAAATGGTGAATCATCAAAATATGTTCCGTCAATGATAAGTCCAGAGAAGTTACCTAACTCTGGAAGAATAACTTTTATATTTCCTTCCGCAACTGGAGTACTGTTTTCTAGTAATCCATAAACATAAAATTCTCCAGTTATGTAAGGTTCAAAATCAATATCTGCACCTGCAAAATATCCTAAAACACTGTCTGTTGATGACATACTTGGTAAATTACTATCAAACTTAAGCGATGAATATTTTTTATTAAACAAAAATGGGATATAACCATCCATTGTGTAATATATTCCTCCCATTGGATTTATTAATCCCAAATCTGCAAATACTCCAGCAAAGAGTCCTTTTGAAATTTTTTGAAAACTTTCATCTGATTGAGCAGCTACTTCTCCACCCATTTTAATTGAATTTAAAATAGGAATGTAAGCAGCAATTCCTCCACCGTATTTTACTGGTGTTGAAGAATCTTCAGTATAACTTACAGTTGCATCAACATCTGCAATCAGGTAAGATTCAATTTTTAATAGAGAACTTAAGTTATAACCTAAACTTGCAATATATATACTATCTGATCTTGAAAATTCAAATGGAATGTATTTTGATATTTCATATGGCAAATGTGTATATAATGAAAGATCAGAAAATTTCAATGTTATGTCAAATGCTCTGGTGTTAGGATTAACATACTTTCTTACATTGAAACCCATAGCCAAAGTAACAGGTTTTACTTTCCCGTACCTAAATTCAAATAAATCAGTATTTAATGCAAAGGTATTTATGACAAATGCATTCAAAATGTTTGTACTTGGCGTGGAGCTAGGAATACCATAATACATTTCTCCATAAACAACATCAGTAGAGTAACTGGTAAAACCTATTCCGATAGTGACTGGTCCAATTGAAAATTCTGGTGAAAGTTCATAAACAAAAAACTTTTCATTGTTCCTTTCAATAGTTCCAATGTTAATATATGTTTGTGAAATGGCAATCAACGATAAAACTAAAACAAATATAACTAATAATTTTTTGATTTTCATAAATTCACCTCCCATAATAATTATACCATACTTTTTATGATATAATTTTTATGTTCTAGGGGGGATTAAATGTTTGATTTTAAAGAAATGATAGCTTCTGAATTATTTAAATCTTTAATAAAAGTTTTTACTAAGCTTGAAGATTATGAAATAACTATTGAAAATAATAAATTAGTTATTTCATCTTCAAATATTCCTGTAAATATTTTAAATTCCAAAAGTAGAGTAAGTATTCTTGACAGCAACGGAGAAAAAATTGATATTAATAAATCCCCTGCTGTTATTGAGTCAGGCAAAATTATTTTTAATGATTTAGATGAAAAATTTCTTGAAAAGCTTAAATATTTTATTAAAGATCTTTCAAATGAAAAAGTTATTGAATCTAACTTTGAAGGTGAAGTAATAGAAAAAAATGATAAATCAAAAATTTATGTAAAAGGAATTTTAGTTGCAGAGGAAGATAACTTGCTTTATAGTTATAATATAAAAAATCCAACAAAAAATATGATAAAGAAACTAGAGAATCTTGACTTGCCATTTAAAAAAACTGCGTTTGTATACAAGCTAAAAAATATACTTTTACTTTGTGAAAATACTGAAATTGCTATGAAACTTGCAAACGAAATTATTAATTCTGAAAATATACATGATGAAATCAGATGGAAAGATGTTCAAATTCATGCTTTAAAATTATTAAATGCTCTAAATAACTACCTATTTATTACTAAAAAAGAAATAATTCATTATAATCATTTGCTAGAAAATGCAAGAAATTCTGGGTATAAAATTATAGAAATTCCCGAAGAAATAAAAGAAGAACTTTTAAATGAAAGAGATATTCTTGGAAATAGGATCAATACTATACAAAATTATTTTGAAAAATATTCTAAAAATTTTGTTTTTGAAATAATAGATGAAAAAAAGCTTTTTGAAAAAGAAAAAGAAAATTTTCAAAGCTTAAAGAAATTTCTTTCTACAATAGATAAAGATATAAATGTTTTAATATCAACTAACATGCTGGAAAGGATTGATTCAAAAAGTTTTTATTATATTAAAGATAATGTTATCTATTTAAAGAGAGATGTATTAAACAGCTTTGATTTTACATTAAAAGTAGTGATAGAAGCTATCAGTAAAATTCTGTATCCATCCTATTCTACTAAAGATGCTATACTAAATTTATTTGTAAAACATTTGGTGGAAACACCATTAAAAGAAACACATGTTTCAAAAGTTGAGTCTAAAAATTCTTTTTTTAGCAGTTTTATAAATAAACTAAGGAAAAAAAGCGGTGATTAAAAATGAATGATAAATTTTTAATTTTAATATACTTTATTTTGTTTTTGATATTAATAAAGTTTTCTCCGTTTGTATTTGGTGCAGTTATCATAGGATTTTATTTTTCTATAGTTATAGATGTTCCTGCAAAATTATTATCAAAGAAGTTAAATAAAAATCTTTCTAAAGTGATTTCATATACTTTGATGTTATCTTTAATTTTTTATTCGTTTATAACATTTATACCAGTTATATTGGAAGAAGGAAAGAAGATATTTTCTGAACTTTCAAAAATTTCTATAAATGGGAATCCACAACTTCCTTCCTGGATACTCGACTTTTTGAATAATTCTAATAAACAAATTTCAAATTTTGCATTAAATGTATTGAACCAATTATTTTCTTACACTCCATCTATCATAACAATGGGAATACTTATAATAGTTACAACACTTGCTGTTTCTAATTTAAAAGCATATTTGAAAAAAAATTTAAAAAGTTTTTTTGTGTATGATCCAGAGAAAGGATATAACTTTTTTAGGAGTTTCTACAAAGATTTTGAAAGGTTTGTAAGTGGTCAAGTATTGGTTGCTTTATTTGTAGGGATATCTGTAGGATTTCTTTGTTTTGTTTTTGGAATAAAAGGTGCACTTTTTTTGGGTATTTTATCGTTTATAACTGATTTTATACCATTTCTTGGTGTAATAATTGTTTCGATACCGATGTTAATGTTAGGTTGGACATCAAAGGGATTTACAGGTATAATTTTAGGAATTATAATATTGGTAATTGTAAATCAGCTTGAAAGTTGGTTTTTTGCACCAAAAATTCAAAGTAGCAATTTAAAGATTCATTGGTTTGTACTAATAATTAGCCTTTTAATATTCAATGACTTTTTCGGATTTATAGGAATATTAATTGCTATACCAACTATTTTATTCATAAAGAAATTCTGGAAATATTATATATTAGGAGGTAGTTATGGCAACAACAGGGGAAAAGTTTGAGAAATTAATTAATATAATGAAACAATTAAGAGGTCCTAATGGATGTGATTGGGATAAAAAACAGACTCATGATTCATTGATACCTTATCTAATTGAAGAAGCTTATGAGTTAATTGAAGAAATAAAAAATAAAAATTACAATAATCTCAAGGAGGAACTTGGAGATATATTACTTCAGGTTATCTTTCATGCACAGATTGCAAATGAAGAAGGAAAATTTTCGATTGATGATGTTATCGATACAATATCAGACAAGTTGATAAGGAGACATCCGCATGTCTTTGGTAATGAGCAAGATTTTTCTTACATAAGGTGGGAAAAAATAAAAGCTCAAGAGAAGGGAGAAAACGATTTTTCAAGAATAGGTAAAGTAAATTATTCATTGCCCGCCTTATCACTTTCCAGGAGAATTCAAGAAAATGCTGCCAATGTAGGATTTGACTGGGATAATATTGAAGATGTTTATTCAAAAGTTTATGAAGAAATAGATGAATTGAAAAATGCAAAAAGTGATGAAGAAGCTGAGGATGAGTTGGGTGATCTACTCTTTGCAATTGTGAATTTATCTAGATTTTTAAAGATTGATCCTGAAGTTGCTTTGAGAAAAGCCACCGAAAAATTTGTAAAAAGATTTAAAAAAATGGAAAAATTGATCGAAAAAGATGGTAAAAAATTTGAAGATCTTTCACTTGATGAACTAAACAAGTACTGGGAGGAGTCAAAAAAATGAAAGTGTATGGAAGAAATATTCTAAAAGAAATTCTTGAAACAAATACTAAAGTTAGAATGATCTACTTTTCAGATACTAACTCTGCAGAATTAACTGAGCTAATTGATGAAGTGAAAAAAAGAAAATTACCTTTTACAATTGCAAATAAAAAGGTTCTGCAAAGGTTAAGTAATACGGAAAAGCATCAAGGTGTTGTTGTTGATATTGGAGAATTTGAATATAAAGATGAAAGTATTATTGAAAGTTTAGAAAAACCATTTTTAGTAATTTTGGACCAATTACAAGATCCTCATAATTTTGGGGCAATAATAAGGACAGCTGTTGCAAGTGGTGCAGATGCAATAATAATACCTAAGAACAATTCTGTTCAAGTTACTCCAACTGTGGTTAAAGTTTCAGTAGGAACAATTTTTAAAATAAATATAATAAAAACGATCAATATTGCACGTTTTATAAAAAATATCAAAGAAATGGGAATATGGGTATACGGTGCAGATACTAATGGAAAAGTTTATTATAAAACAGATTTAAGGAAACCAATAGCTATTGTTTTAGGAAATGAAGGCGCTGGAATTAGACCAAACGTAAAAGAAAAATGCGATGCTTTAATAACAATTCCTATGAAAAATAGTGTAGAATCACTGAATGTTTCAGTTAGTGCTGGTATATTACTTTATGAGGTGATGAGACAAAATGAAAATTTTAGTAGTTGAAGATGATGATAAGCTAAGAAGGTTACTTGAACTTGAATTCAAACATGAAAAATGTACAGTAAAAACTTGTGAATATGGTGAAGATGCTATAATTGAATATCAAGAGTTTAAACCTGATGTTGTTGTATTAGACATTATGCTTCCCGATATAGATGGAACTGAAGTAGCAAAAAGAATAAGAAAATTAGATCCATCAGCTGGGATTATAATGTTAACTGCATTGTCAGAAAAAAAGAATAAACTTGAAGGATTTGAGAGTGGCGCAGATGATTATGTAGTAAAACCTTTTGACTTTGAAGAATTATTTGCAAGAGTAAAAGCTATTGCAAGAAGAAAAAATATAACTTTGAATGATGAAATTAAAATTAAGGATCTAATAATAAATATCTCAAAGAGGGAGGCTAAATTTAAGGGTAAGCCTATCAATCTTTCAAAAACGGAATTCGATCTGTTGGCTTACCTAGTAAAAAATGCTGGAAGGGTAGTATCAAAAGAGGAAATATTAGATGCAGTATGGGGGATTTCCTATGAAGGTTCTGAAAACACTGTTGAGGTATATATAAACTATTTAAGAAAAAAATTATCCTCAGACATAATTAAAACGGTCAGGGGAATTGGCTATACTATATCATAATCATTATTTGGAGGTGATTAAATGTTCTTTTTTGATCCAACATTCATTATACTTATACCGGGGTTATTACTAGCTTTCATAGCACAAGCCTACGTTCAAGAAAGGTTTTCAAGATATTCGAAAATTCCATCATCATTAAATATGACGGGAGCTCAATTAGCAAAGTACATGCTTGAATCAGCTGGATTATACAACGTAAAAATTGAGAAAATTCCAGGGCATTTGACAGACCATTATGATCCAAGAACAAAGGTTGTCAGATTATCTGATGCAACATATAATTCAAATTCTATTGCTGCTCTTGGAGTAGTAGCCCACGAAATTGGACATGCTATTCAACATGCTAGACATTATGTGCCTTTGGTAATCCGTACTGGAATTGCTCCAGTTGTATCTTTTGCGTCTAATTTATCTTGGATATTATTTATTGCAGGTTTTATATTTATGAACATTGCTTTGATTAGGATCGGTGTGTTATTATTTTCTCTTGCTGTGATATTTTCCTTAATAACACTTCCGGTTGAATTTGATGCAAGTAATCGTGCAGTAAAAATTCTACGTACAAATCTTATGATGCCACCAAGTGAACTTGAAGGTGTTAAAAAAGTTTTAGGGGCTGCTGCAATGACATATGTTGCTGGAACATTGATGGCATTTTTGCAATTACTTAGGATGCTTTTAATAGCAGGCTTTTTGGGAGGAAATAGAGATTGAATGATCTAATAATCGCGTATCGGCTTTTGAGGAAAAAATTTAGAAGGGGAATATTTTCATCAGAATTCTATCAGGCTTTCTCCTATGTGGAGGAGAAAGCTTTTTTTAAGAATTTAATTTTTGGAGTTTTGAGAAAACAAGAATATCTTGACTGGATAATTGATTCATACTTAAAAAAGCGTGATATTCCACCTTCTATAAGAACCATTTTAAGGATTGGAGCATATCAACTCATCTTTACCAACAAGCCCTCTTATTCTGTAGTTAATAACTGTGTGGAATTGGTTGAGAAAAAATCGTTTAGAGGATTGGTAAATGCTGTTTTGAGAAAAATTGCAAAAATTGGGTATATTGAACCTAAAGAATTACATCTTAAATATTCACATCCAAAATGGTTGATTGAATACTGGAAAACATTTCTTCCAAATGATTATCTTTTAGAAATGTTAGAATACAATCAAAAACCATTAAAAACTACAGCAAGGGTAAATATGAGAAAAATAAATAGGAAGGATTTAGTATTAGAAAATATAACATTTGCTCCTCATTCACCTGTAGGTATTATTTTTGAAAGATTGGAAACTAATCCTTGGGAATTAGAAGAATATAAAAATGGATACATAATATTTCAAAGTGAATCTTCGCAAATTATTCCTTTATTGGTTAATTATGAAAGTAAAGAAAATGTTCTTGATGCTTGTGCTGCACCTGGTGGAAAAGCAACGCATATTTTAGAAATTAGCGATGTTAATTTATACGTAAATGATTATGAAAAGTCTAAAATTAGTATTCTTGAGGAGCAATTTGAAAGATTAGGACTTTCTCCTAAAAGAATAATGTGCGAAGATGCTTCGAATTTAAAGTTAGATAATTTATTCGACAAAATTTTTGTTGATGCCCCGTGTACAAGTCTTGGAACAGGTAGAAGAAATCCGGAAGTATTGAGACGTCAATCTAAAAATAATATTTTGGAACTTTCAAAATTACAAAAAAAGATTGTTTCAAACCTTTGGAAGTATCTAAATAAATTTGGCCTTTTGATATATTCAACTTGTACTGTTACTTACGAAGAAAACACACAAGTAGTTAAAGAATTTTCACGTTATGCAGAATTTGTTGATATAAGAGAAAAATTAGAAAAATTTAATATAAAATATATTTGGGATGGGTACGGTGCATTATTTTATCCTGACGAAACATTAACACCATTCTATGTTTCAATCTTAAGAAAGGTAAAGGAGTGATTTAATGATTAACAAAAAGAAATTAGAAAGTTTTTTTAATTCAAGTAGTTATAAACCAATGATACAAAAAGAAATTTATAATGCCTTGAAAATTAAAAATAAAGATGAAAAGAAAATTGTTAGAAAATTACTTAAAGAATTACAAAATGAAGGAAAAATATATAAAGATTCAAAAGGAAGATACAAAGTTATAGGAAAGAACATGATTGTTGGAACAATTGAGTTTACAAGAAATGGGACTATGGCTTTTGTTTGGACTGAAAACGGAGAAGAAATTGCAGTTCCAGCTGAAAAGGCAGGAAGAGCCATTCATAAAGATAAGGTTGTTGTAGAAATTACAGGAAAATGGTACGACATACCAGAAGGAAGAGTTGTAAAAATTTTAGATCATGGCTTAAAAAAAGTTGTTGGAACCTTTCAGCCTATTGGCAGGGCTGCTTTTATAATACCAGATGATCCTAAAATCCAATATGATTTTTACGTTCCCATTGAATTTTTCAATAATGCAAAACCAGGGGAAAAAGTTGTTGGAAAGATAATTAAGTATCCAACGCCAACTAAAAATCCTGTAGCCAAAATTATAGAAGTCTTGGGATATGCCGATGATCCGGCAACTGATTTTCCTACTGTAGTTGTTAAACATGATCTTCCACTTGAATTTCCAGATAAGGTATTAAAAGAAGCATCTAAAATTCCAGATAGGATTTTAGAAAAAGACCTTAGAAATAGAAAAGATTTTAGAAATGAAATTGTAGTTACTATTGATGGACCTGATGCCAAAGATTTTGACGATGCAGTTAGTGTTAAAAAATTAAAAAATGATAATTATTTACTTGGTGTACATATTGCCGATGTTTCTCATTATGTAAAAGAAGGAAGTGAATTAGATAAAGAAGCATTTAAAAGAGGAACGAGTGTTTATTTAATAGATAGAGTTCTTCCAATGCTTCCTTTTAAGTTATCTCATGGTATCTGTAGTCTAGTACAAGGTGAAGATAGGTTAGTTATGTCACTTGTTATGGAAATAGATAGAGAAGGAAACGTTGTAGATTTTGAAGTTGCACCAGGTGTAATTAGAAGCCATAGAAGATTAGTATATGACGATGTAAATGCTTTATTTAAGGGCGATAAAGTAGCCTTTAATAAAATCGGTGATTTGTATGACCAACTTATTTTAATGAAAGAATTAAAAGATGTTCTAAGAAATGCAAGAAAAAGACGTGGGGCGATTTTAGATATTGAAGGTGGAGAAGTAAAAATAATCCTAGATGAAAAGGGGAACACAATTGATATTATACCAAGAGAGAGGGGAGAAGCCGAGGTAATTATAGAAGAATTCATGATAAAGGCTAATGAGACAATTGCAGAATTGTTCTATAATTTTGATTTGCCTTTCGTATACAGGATTCACGAAAAACCTGATCCAGATACAATAATTCAATTAAAAAATTATCTTTCTGCAATAGGTATTAGCTTTAAAGTTCCAAAAAAAATAACGTCAAAACTTTTACAAGAACTTTTAGAAAAAACTAAAAACCATCCACTTCGTGGAAGTATAGAAAGACTTCTTGTAAGATCTATGAAAAGGGCTGTATATTCTGCAAACAATATTGGACATTTCGGCTTAGCATCCTATGCTTATACACATTTTACATCTCCTATTAGAAGATACCCAGATCTAGTTGTTCATAGATTAATAAAGCAATTTTTATCAACAAATGGCAAATTAACTAAAAAGGAAATTACAAAACTAAATGATAAACTATCAAAAATTGCGGTACATTCAAGTAAGAGGGAGAGAGTAGCAGATGAAGCAGAGTGGGATTATACGGCTTTGAAGAAAATTGACTATATATCAAAACATATTGGCGAGACATTTGATGTAGTAGTTACTGCAGTAACAAAATTTGGATTATTTGTAGAAATCATAGATAAAAACATATCCGGATTAATTCATATTTCAACTTTAGATGATTACTTTCTTTATGACGAAGAAAGAAGTATCTTAATTGGTTCACACACTGGAAAAGTATTCAAAATTGGTGACAAATTAAAAGCAAAAGTTGTAAATGCAAACAAAACAAGAATGCAAATAGACTTTGAAATAGCAAAAAGTGAGGCTTAAATAGCCTCACCTTTTATTTGCTATATATTTTATACCTTTAACTATTAGGGCGATTGCTATTATAACTAAAACAACTGGAAAAACTATTGTTACAAGCCCTACAAATATTAGTACAATTAATAAAACTCCTAAAACTATAGATAATATAGGAGATAAAAATGGGAAAAATATAATACCAAGTAATACTAAAAATATTACTCCTAAAATGGCAAGAAAATTTATCATATTATCCCTCCTTTTTTGTATTGCAAAAATATTTTACCATATAACAAAAAATTTTGCAAATTTATCAAAAAATTTGAGGTGATGGTATGGATAAGAAAAAATTTAAAGAGGAAATTGAAAAATTAAGGGAAGAAATAGAATATCACAATTACAGATATTATGTTCTTGCTGATCCCGTAATTAGTGATGAAGAATACGATAAACTTCTTAAAAGACTTATAGAGTTAGAGAAAAAATACCCTGAGTTTTATTCTCCTACGTCGCCAACACAAAAAGTTGGAGGAAAAGTTCTTGACGGATTTAAAAAAGTTATGCATTCGATTCCTATGTTAAGCTTGGATAATACATATAACGAAGAAGAAATAAAGGAATTTGATGAAAGGATAAAAAAATTACTAGGGGTTAATGAAGTTGAATATGTTTGTGAATTAAAAATTGATGGTATTTCTGTAGCTTTAAGATATGAAAATGGCCAATTTGTTACTGCATTAAGTAGAGGAGATGGCATTGAAGGTGAAGATATATCCGAAAATGTAAAAAAAATAAAATCTATTCCACTTAGGTTATTTAAAAATTTGACAATTGAAGTTAGAGGAGAAATTTTCATGCCAGTAAAAGAATTTGAAAAGTATAACAAAATTGCAGAAGAGGAGGGCTTACAACCCTTTGCAAATCCACGAAATGCTACTGCTGGAACTATAAGACAACTAGATTCTTCTATAGTTGCTAAAAGAAATCTTGATTCTTTTATTTATTATGTAGTAAACCCAGAGATTTATGGCTTAAAAACTCAATGGGAAGCTTTAAAATTCTTAAAAGAAATAGGATTTAAAACTAATCCTTATTCAAGGTTATGTCATGATGTTAATTGTGTAATAGATTTTTGGAAAGAAATGACCAAGAAGAGAACACAATTAGATTATTGGATTGATGGACTTGTAATTAAAGTTAATAATTTTGAATATCAAAGGAAATTGGGCGAAACTGCAAAAGCTCCAAGATGGGCTATTGCTTTCAAATTTCCTTCCATTAAAGCTGAATCAAAAATTTTGAATATAGAACTTAATGTTGGAAGAACTGGAGTTATAACACCCGTAGCAGTTTTAGAACCAATTAATTTAGAAGGTTCTATTGTTAAAAGAGCTTCTTTGCATAATTTTGATTACATAAAAGAAAAGGATATAAGAATAGGAGATCACGTGTATGTAGAAAAAGCTGGTGGTATAATTCCTCAAATTGTAAGTGTTATAAAAGAAAAGAGAACGGGAAAAGAACTTGAAATTGAAATTCCAAAATCATGTCCAATTTGTGGTGGGAAAGTTGGTAAAATTTCAGAAGAAGAAGTTGCTATAAGATGTTTAAATCCTCATTGTCCACAAAAATTAAAGCGACATATGGAAATATTTGTTTCTAAATCTGCATTTAATATAAGTGGCTTGGGAGAAAAAATAGTTGAAAAGATAGTAGATGCAAGATTAATAAATGATGTAGCAGATATATTTTATCTTACCCCATTTGATCTTGCACAAATAAGTGGATTAGGTCAAAAATCTATTGCAAATATTTTAGAACAAATTGAGAAGGCTAAAAATACTCCTTTATATAGAGTTATTATTGGTCTTGGAATTCCACTTGTGGGCGAAAAAACTGCCAAGATATTAGCCGATAAGTTTAAAAGTATTAAAGCACTTTCTCAAGCTAGTTATGATGAGTTAACTTCTATTGAAGGAATTGGACCTGAAGTTGCAAAAAATATTATCGAGTACTTTAAAAATGAAAAGACAAAAGAAATAATTAGAAAATTAGAAAATGCAGGTGTAAAACTAGAACAGGAAGAAGACACTAAAAAGTCTTCTAAGTTAGCAGGCTTAACATTTGTAATAACCGGAAAATTTAATTCTTTTACAAGGGAAGAAGTAAAAGAAATTATAGAAAAACTTGGTGGAAAAGTTACTAATACTGTTTCTTCAAAAACGGATTATCTATTAGTTGGTGAAAAACCTGGTTCGAAATATCAAAAAGCATTGGAACTTGGTGTAAAAATTATAAATGAAGATGAATTTAAAAAAATGATTATTGATTAGCATATTGCCATAATTTTTTTGAGAATTCATCCTCATAAATGGGGATGAATTTTTTGTTACCCGGTATATAGATCAGTATGGTATGAATTTCATAAAAATTGCCTCTATTTCTTCTAAAAACCAGGTATTCTAATGAACTGTTTAAAATTTTAATAATTTTTAATGAGACTTCACTTATGCTTCCATAATTTATTTTTACATTACCGTTGTAAGTTCCTACCTTTACGCCAAAAAAATCTATCATTTTTAAAGCTGCATCAATTCTTGCCTTGTTAAGAGAATCTTCAATATCAACTCCGCCGCTTTGAGAAATACCTTCAAAGTAAATCAAATTTTTTTTATTGCCTATTAGATAACCAAAGTTAGTATTTATACTAATTATTTCATCATTATCTTGAAGGCAATACTTTTCATTCCCTATTGATACACAATTATTATATTTTTCATAATTACAGCCCCAAAAAAACAAAAATATCGCTAAAAGTAATGTATAAATTATCGCCTTTTTCATAAAATTACCACCCTAATTTAATCTATAAACTTAAGTACATCATCGGAACCTACCATTCTTTTGATTTCAATTGAACGTTCTTCTTCATCTAGTTCTTTTATTAATCCAGATTTTTGATCTTTTAAAACTACGAAATGTTTGTCGGCTCTTACTGCAACTTGTGGAAGGTGTGTGACTACGATTACTTGATATCTTTCAGACACTTCTTTAAGCTTTTCAGCTAGTTTATTACCAGTTTCACCACTGATTCCTGCATCTACTTCATCAAAAATTAGGATACCATCTGATACTACTGAAAGTTCCAGAGCTAGCATTAACCTTGAAAGTTCACCGCCAGAGGCTATAACTTTCAACGGTTTTAGAGGTTGATTTTTTACAGTTCTTCCTAATAATTCAACTTTGTCAAATCCATTGTAATTATAATCAATTTTTGAAAAATTGAATTGAATTTCTATATTTAGATTTAAATCATTGCAGTGCTTTAAGAATGCTTCACTTACTTTTTCAGCGGCTTTTTTTCTATTTAACGAAATTTTTTCTGAAAGTTCTTTCATGTTTTTTAAACAATCTTCTATCTTTTTTTGAGAATCTTCTAATAATTCTATTTTCTTTTTAATTTCATTTAATTCTTTCATATAATTTTCATAATTTAATAAAACATCTTCTAGAGTGGGACCGTATTTTCTCTTTAGTTGGTTATATTGCCAGATCTTTTCTTCTATTTCTTTAACATCATATCCTTCAATTTCTGAAAGTTCTTTTTGAATATCTAATTTTAATGTTTCTACAATATCTAAAGCTGCATTTACTGATTCTTCATACTTATCATTAATTATCTTTTTTATGTTCCACAGTTTTTCTGAAATAACTTCACTTTCGTTTAAAATTTCATTATACTTTTCTACGGTTTCTTGAAGCTTAGTAGCAACGTTGTACTGTTCATTTAAGAGTTCTTCTTCTTCGACAGTTGGGTTTACTTCTTCTATTTCTTTTATAACTGACTCTAAATATTCTAACTTTTCATATAGCTTATTCAGACTCTCACTTTTAATAAGTTCGTTTAATTCTTTATATAATTCATAATATTTTCTATACTCATTTAATAAGTTTTTATTATTTGAAATTTCATCTAAAATAGATATCAAAAAATTTTGTTCCAAAAATTTCATGTGTGAATTTTGTCTATGTAAAGTTATATAATTTGATAAAATTGAAGATACAATATTCTTTGGATATACTCTTCCATTTATCTTAAAAGTTGTTCTTGAATTGTTTCTTTTAACTGAAAATACATTTTCTCCCTTATAAATTTCATATTCCAAGATATCATCTGGAATATCAATTACTACTTCCACGCTGTAGTTGTCTACTCTACCTGGGGTAACTCCAAGCAATATCCCAAAAATATCCAACATTAAACTTTTTCCGGCACCAGTTTCACCGGTAATAACATTTAATCCTTTATCAAAGTAAATATCTACATCTTTAAAATACAAATAATCGTGAAGGTGTACAGATACTACCTCTACACTCTTCATTTGTTAAGATTCTCCTTGTCAAAATTGTATGGTAGTAATTCCGATACTGTGGTTTTCTTAATATTTCCATTTTTCCCTACTAAAATTACTTCAAAATCTCCAAATTCTGCCATAACTTGTCTACAAGCACCACAGGGAGATATTGGTTCTTCAGTATCACCAACAACTACAATTTTCGAAAATTGAGTTTCTCCCTCACTTACTGCTTTGAAAATAGCATTTCTTTCAGCACAGCAGCTTAATCCGTATGATGCATTTTCAACATTTGCACCTGTAAAAATTTTTCCACTCTTTGTTAAAATTGCTGCGCCTACTTTGAAATTTGAATAAGGAGCATATGCATTTTTTTGTGCCTTTTTTGCAAGTTCAATTAACTTATCATTCATTATCTTTCACCACCTTAACCAATACTTTTTCAATTCTATTTTTTGATGCTGCAATTATTTTAAATTTGAATTTATCGATTATAATTTCCTCACCAACCTTTGGGATTCTTTGAAGATGTTCTAGAATATAACCTGCTAATGTTTCATAGTCTGTTTCTGGAAACTCTATTTTTAGTTCTCTTTCTATATCATTAATAGGTACAGTTGCATCTACTATGTAAGAGCCGTTTTCGAGTTTTTTTATCCCAAGATTTTCATTTTGATCGTATTCATCCATAATTTCTCCAAAAATTTCTTCTAGAATATCTTCCATAGTTACAAGTCCAGCAGTTCCTCCGTATTCGTCTACAACAATTGCCATGTGCATCTTTTGTTCCTTGAAAATTTTTAAAAGTTCAGAAACTTTCATAGTTTCTGGGACAAAGAGTGGTTCGCGCATCAATTCTTTCACCTTAACCTTTTCGCATATTTCCGATCCTCTATCGCTTATAAATGCTAAAACGTCTTTAGCATAACAAATACCAACTACATTATCTATTGTTTCTTTATAAACTGGGATCCTTGAATACTCTTCCTCTTTTATTATTTCCATTACCTTATCCAAAGTTTCCGATTCTTCAATTGCTACTATATCAACCCTTGGAATCATAATTTCTCTTACAACGGATTCTTCCATTTCTAAAGTTCTTTTAAGCATAAAACTTTCTTCATGTTTGATGGTTCCCTCTTCTCTTCCAACTTCAACATACATTATGATATCTTCTGTTGTTATGAATGGTGCTTCTTCAACATATGTACCACCAATTATTCTGATTACAAAATTGGATATTGAAACAAGAAGTTTTATTATCGGTGAAAATATCTTGGACAAAAATATCAGAATGCCAATCATTTTATTAAATATCTTTTCATTATTTTGCCTTGCATATATTTTCGGTGTAATTTCACCAAAAATTAATATAAAAAATGTCAAAATTAACGTGCTAAAAAGTGCCGAGAGACTTTCTGGCAATACATTTTTAAATGCGTTTACAACTACTAATGTCGCAATTGATGAGGCTAAAATGTTGACTAAATTGTTCATTATAAGTATTACAGTTAAAAGCTTGTTAAAAAGATGAAGTTCGCTTTCCTCTTCGCTCTTATCACCCTTTTTCAAAGATTCCCTAAGTTTTAACTTACTAACAGAAGTTAAAGCAGTTTCAGAAGCTGAAAACAGAGAAGAAAGATAAAGTAGAAAAATTAACAAAAATAAATTTAACAAATAACTTAAAGGATCTTCCATCTTAGAAACCACCTCCAAAAAGATTATATCATATATCAAGTATGTTTTTCTTCATGAGATTTCTCTTTTTTAAGCTTCTTTCTACAAAAATTTTTCTGTTGGTAAAAGGATCAATTCCTGTGTAATAGATTGTTGTACTCAATGTTCCAGGAGTAGGAGTAAAAATTTGAATCTGTTGTGGCCTATAGCCAAGCTTTTCCTTAATAAATTTTTTTAAGTTGTTATTTTCTTTCATTCCTTCTCCTGGATGTCCAACAATAAAGTAAGCTACAACATATCTTTTTTTTGCAACTTTCTCATATTTTTCTTTAAATTGCAAAAACAAAGATATATCAGGTTTCCTCATTATTTGTAAAACATTTTTATCAGAATGTTCTGGAGCAAGTTTTAATTGACCTGGTGTAAATTTTGGAAGTTCCTTAATGAAAATATCACCGTATTTTTTGTCTTCTAATACTAAATCATGCCTTATTCCTGAGGAAATAAAAACATTTTTAATACCTGGAACCTTTTTTATTGAGTATAGTAGATTCAATAACTTTTCGTGATTTACCTTTGCGTTATTACATATATTAGGAAACAAACAAAACTTTGAGCATTGTCCTTTATTTTCTCTTATAGAGCAATCAGACCCGTACATGTTCGCAGTGGGACCACCAACATCATTTATTGTTCCACGAAATTTTTTCATTCTTTTTAAAATTTTTACTTCTTCAAGAATTGAATCAATACTTCTTGATATTACATGTGTTGTTTGATGCTGAGTCAGGGCGCAGAAAGCACACATTCCATAACAGCCTCTTACGGCAGTGATAGAAAATCTTACAGTTTCTATTGCTTTAACCTTTCCAAATTTATTGTAATATGGATGCACTTCTCTTTCAAATGGCAAAAGGTATAAATTATCAAATTCACTTTGAGTTAGAGGTGATTGCGGAGGATTTTGAATAACATATCGATTATCCTGCCTTTGTACTATCCTTATTTTCTTATTTGGATCTGTTAAAAGCGTCATTTTTCTAAAAGCTTCATTATATTTTTCTGGATTTTCTTTAACTTCTTCAAATGAAGGAATTTCAACACACTTTTCTGGTTTTTTAGAAGACCACCATACTACTCCATCAATATCTTTACACTTGTTTATATCACCATATTTTTCTATACATTTGGCAATTTCTAAAATAGCCTTTTCTCCCATTCCATAAACTAAAATATCAGCTTTTGAATCTAATAAGATTGATTTTCTAACTTTATTTGACCACCAATCATAGTGAGCAAACCTTCTTAAACTAGCTTCTATTCCACCTATTACTATTGGAACTCCTTTAAAATATCGCCTAACCAAATTAGAATAAACGATCAAAGCTCTATCGGGTCTTCTGATATTAAATTTTTCAGGTATATAATCATCAAATCTTCTTTTTTTCATTGAAGCAGTATAATTTGCTACCATAGAGTCTACATTTCCGCTAGTAATTCCAAAAAATAAACGAGGTTTTCCTAACCTCGTTATATCATCAGAATTATAATCAGGTAGTCCTATAATCCCTACTTTATATCCCTTAGACAAAAGATAATGTCCTATTAGTGAAATACCTATTGATGGATGATCAATATAAGCATCACCAGTTACTAATATAATATCTAATTCTTTCCAGCCTAGTGCGTTCATTTCATCTCTAGTAGTAGGTAAAAACAAAACTTACCCCTCCAATAATTGCTTATATATTTGCAAATATGATTCATATCGAGTCTTAGAAATTTTTCCTTCTTCAACCGCCTTCTTAACTCCACATCCTGGTTCATCAACATGGTTACAATCAGGGAAAAGGCAATAAAAGTCATTAAATTCTGGAAATAATCTTTTTAGCTCTTCGTGCTCTATATGACTTATATCTAAATTTGCAAACCCAGGAGTATCAGCTATCCACCCACCGAAGTCAAAATGCATAAGTTCAATAACTGTCGTTGTATGACGACCTCTATCTAATTTTTCCGAAACATCATTAACTTTTAGTGAAAGGCCTGGATTAATCGCATTCAGAATACTACTTTTTCCAACACCTGACATTCCTGCCATTGTAGAAATTTTATTTTTAAATACTTCTTTTAATTCTTCAATTCCTTCTTTTGTTTTTGCGCTAACAAAATAAACTGGATATATTTTTTCATAAATATTTTTAAATTTATTTATTTCTTCTTTGGTTAATAAGTCAATCTTATTTAACACAATTACAGCCGGAAGTTTAGCGTTTTCAACTAAAACTAAATATTTATCTAAAATTTGTAAAGGTACTTCAGGCTTTCTTAAGGATGTTACTACAACAACTTGATCAATATTGGCAATTTTTGGTCTTGGAAGCTCATTTTTTCTATTTAATATATTCTCGATAACTCCTTCTTTTGAAACAATAGGACTATATTCAACAATATCTCCAACAATTGGTCTAATTTTTTGTTCCTTAAACTTTCCTCTTAATTTACACAAAAATTCTTCGCCAGTTTCAAAATCTTGAACAATTGCCATATTCGACAAAAACTTTATCACAACGCCTTTTCTTCTCATTTGCTCCCTCCAATTTCTCCGTTATCGACCAATAAATTTATTTTCTCTAGATTAGATATAGTACTTTCAAAACTTGGATATGCGGCAAGAATTCTTCCATCTGCACCAGGGTAATTTATTTTTACTAGATTTACTTTTAAGCCTAAGTTTTTTAAAATATCTATACCTATAAAATAGTGTACACCATAAAGATTTGGAATATAAATCCCGTCTTTTATTTCTATATTCCCATATATTTGTATTTTTCTTTCTCTTTTTACTAAATTACCGCCTTCTGGTGTAATTAGTTTTAAATTACCCCAGCCAAAGATTTTTTCGGTTTCTAAACCTTCTTTTTTTAAGATTTTAGTTACTTCAGTCACTTTTAAGTTTTTTAACTCTTCAATTGATGGAATTTGAACGTAAGAAGTATTTTGTATATAATAAAAAACTCCTAGGAAAAAAAGTCCTCCAAATATTGCCCCAATAGAAAACATAATTATCAACTTTAAAATCTTTATTTTAGATTCCTCCTTCGTAATTGCCCACAAGCTGCATCGATATCAGTTCCTTTTTCAGCTCTTATTTCACACTCTATTCCATACTTTGTCAGAATTTCTTTGAATCTTTCCATTGCCCATCTGCTTGGTCTATAATAATTTGGATTTACCGGATTGACCGGGATTAAGTTAACATAAACACTTAAACCTTTTAAAAGTTCAGCCAACTTTTCAGCATCTTCGGGATAATCGTTAAATTCTTTTATTAGTATATATTCTATGGTAACTCTATTGTTTGTTATTTCTTGATATTTTTTCACAGCAAAAATCAATTCTTCTATGCTGTATTGTTTATTTAATGGGATAATTTGATCTCTCTTAAAGTTAGTAGTTGCGTGTAAAGAAAGCGCTAGCTTTACATCTAAACCACTTTCTGCAAGATCAATTATTTTTTCAGGTACTCCAACCGTTGAAATAGTGATTCTTCTTATCCCAATTCCAAACATTTTTTTATTATTGAGCATTTTTACACTTTTAATTGTATTTTCATAATTTAGTAGAGGTTCACCCATACCCATGTATACAACATTTCCAACTCTAATTTTTCTATGAACTTCAATGCCTAAAATTTGTGATACTATTTCTCCTGCCGTTAAATTTCTTACATAGCCACTTTGACCTGTAGCACAAAAAGAACATTTTACAGGACAGCCAACTTGGGTTGAAATACAAGCAGTGACTCTTCCTTCATGAAAAAGTGCTACTGATTCAATTGTATTACCATCTGGTAGTTCCCATAAAAACTTTGTTGTTCTGTCAATTTTTGAAATTTGCATGTCAACTAATTTGGGGATCTGAATTTCAAAATTTTCATCTAATATTTTTCTATGTTCCTTTGATAAATTAGTCATATCTTTAAAATCAAAGACTTTCTTTTTATAAATCCAGTCCAATACCTGATCTACTCTATATTTTTCAAGACCTAAACTTTTAAATTCATTTACCAATTCTTCATAATTAAAATCAAGAATGTTTTTTTTCATTATTTTCCCTCCAGTTCATATTTACAATTATATTTTATCATAAAAAACATTAAGGTTCTCTTTAAAGAGAACCTTTAATATAAAATGGTAAAATAACAAATTATTTTTTAGCCAAAGCTTGGGCAATGTATGCACCTTGTGCATTTAGTTTTGAAAGTGCCTCTTCCATTGCAGTAAATTTTTGCCACAAATCCTGCTCTTTTTTCTGTAAAATTTCAATCCAATTAGCCATTTGCTTTGCGAGCGTTCTTTTTTCGCGCTCAATACGCCCACTAACTCCGGCTATCTGATCTATCTCTCCATTAAATTTTGTAAGTTCATATAAATAATCTTTTACCTGAGATGCAAAACCATTTTCATCACCAAAAAATTCCCAAACAGCATCTGAACCATTTTTAGAAATAAATTCTCTTAGTTTATCTTCATCAAGTTCAATATGCCCTTTCATTGTATTTTCAAAACCTATACCAGCATCACCAGATTTTATTCCAAGTTCCCAAAGATATTTTCCTCCGTAGGATTCATACAAATAATTTCTCATTTTATCAAAAACTTTTCTCAAATATTGATCATTTTTCAAATAACCTTGTATTTTTTCCTCATCAGTCATTTCAGATTCATCTTTATTTTCAACTTTTGATTCAGTTAATTTTGTGTATAAATAATTTGTAGTTTCATTCCATTTGTCCACAAAATCTTTTACTTTTTCAATAATTGAATCTGTATCAGTATTTACACTTACATTTGTTGTTCCAACATTTAAAGCTGTAAATTCAAGACCATTATAAGAAAATGAGTTAGTATCAGAATATAAATCATATGTTAATCCAGAATCTGTTTTTAAAACAGCATGTGCAACATTTCCAAGAGTAAATGTTCCAGTATCAAAACCTAACTCGCTAGGAGCATTTGCAACATTTATAATAACATCTCCCATATCCTTTGCTGTTAAAATTATTTTATTATTCACTTCATCATAACTAGCAATTACATCTTCTAAATTGCTGTTTATATTTGAAATTAAATCAGCAATTGTGTCATCTTGAGAATAACTAATTGAGACACCATTAATTGTAAAAGTACCCGAACCAGTAATTCCAAGTTCTGAAAGTATTTTACTAGTATGATAACTTCCAATGTCCTTAGTACTTTCAAGGGTATAGTTTCCACTACCATCAGCTATTAGATTTGCATCGTTTAAATTAAAAACAAACATAAAATTACCACTTGTTTGTGAAAACTCAAATACATCTGAAGATTGGATTATCAATCTATTATTTGTATCATCAAAGCTTACGGTTGCAGAACTGCCTGCAGTTGTAAATGCATCAGAAATTTTTGTAAGTATATCATTTATCGTATCTGAAGTACTGATATTTATATCAACTTCAGTATTATTTACGGTTAATTTTACGACAGAATCTACCGGAACATACCTATGATTAATATCTGAAAATAATGTGGTTAGAGTAATATCTTGACCGAGTTTTGAGCTTTCAAAAAAGCTCCTTGTAGCTAAGCTTTTAACTTCAATAGAATAAGTACCATCCAACGTTGAAGAACTAGCGGTTGCGGTTAAAATACTTTCATTTGAAACTGAAGCACTTTTAGGAATTAAATTTGACTGAAGCTTAAAATCTGTCAAATAATCCATTAATTCTCTTAATTTGTCAGATACTGCGTTATAAGCTTTTTCCTTGTAATCTAATTCTTTAAACTTTTCGTTTAATCTATTTAATGGTTGAGATTCAACTTCCATAAGTTTTTCGATTATGGAAGCTGTATCCAAACCACTAGATACTCCGCCAAATTGAAAAAGCGGGGCATTTGACGTATATTTGTAATTTATGTTATTTGCTATTGAACTATAATCCATGCTTTCCACCTCACTTATGCATGTTCATCAAAGACCATGCCTAAGAGCTCCTCTATATTTTTTGCTAACTTTAATGCAACTTCAGGTGGAATCTGCCTTATGATTTCTCCTGTATCTTTTTCTTTTATTTTTACTATAATCATCCCTGTTTCTTTATCAATTTTAAATTCTGCTTCTGCATTAAAAATCACTTTAAGTTTTTCCAAATTTTCTTTAAAAATATTAGCGGCAAATTCTGGATCCGCCTTTTCCTTATTTCTTTGTTGAACAATATCACTTGTTTTTACATTTCTATCACTATAAATTATCTGATCATCTACTCTTCTATTTTCCACCCCTTTAATTCCATCCATAACATTTGCCTCCCACAATTAAAGTGTAATATACCTCAATTTAATTATCGGAACCATTTTCATCTTCTTTAGACATAATTTCATCCAGTAACTTATTTATTCTAACACTTTCTTCTATACCTTTGTCCTCTTTAAACCTCAGTTCAGGTGCAGTATAAAGTCTTACATTTTTTGCTACAAAAGTTCTGAAATATCCTTTATACTTTTCAAGTAATTCTACAGCTTTTTTTCTCTGCTCGCTATTTCCAATAACACTGACGAATACATCTGCAAATCTTCTATCTTTGGAAATCAAAACACGTGAAATAACTATATAATCTTTTAAATATTCAAATTCAGGTTCTTTTATTTTTTGGATTGCTTGAGCAATTAATTCCCTAATATAGGCTTCTATTTTTTTATTTCTGTATTCAGGTCTCATTATCCTCTCCTCCTTCCATAAGGTCCTTAGCTTTTGCTAAAGAATCTTTAGATTTAACAATTAATTTCAATAAATCTGACGGTTTAATTCCCAGTACTTTAAATGTATCTTTTGAAAGAATTGGATCACCAAAAGATCCGGAATAGCCTGGATACAATAAATTTGATATATAATTAGAAAGGTGTACTATAAAAACTATACTATTGAAACCTGGCGAAGTATTTTCTTCTGGTTCATCATGAAACTTTGAAACAATTTGGTATAATTCAGGAAGTTGCCATTTTTCAATCAAGTAACTACCTATTTCGTTATGAGTTTCAACTTCTAACATCTTCTCAAGTTTATATAAATTTATCTTTGATTCCCTACTTTTATTAACTATCATAGTCAAATATTCTGGAAAAGCTATATCAAGAACAATTTTCCCCACATCATGTAAAAGACCAGCCATAAAAGCCTCTTCTTGTTCAGGATATCCAATATTTTTAGCAACTACCTCAGAAATAATTGCTGTCGACATAAAATGTTTCCACAGCATTTTTTTATCTATCTTTGATGTCCCCCTATTTAATGAAGAATAAGTAAATAAAGATAAAGCTAAATTCCTAACAGTTTTAAACCCCAAAATCATGACTGCTTCACTAATTTTTGTGACCTTTTTTGGTAAACCATAATATGCTGAATTTACAAGTTTTAACACTTTTAATGAAAGAGTAGGTTCAGTAGAAATAGCTTTTTCCAGTGTTTTAACCGAAGCATCTGGATTTGAAGCAATATTAATTATTTGTTGCACGTGAAAATCTGGTGTTGGTAATTCTTCAATATCTTTTAAAAGTTCCGCTATCACTTTATCACTTCCTATATGGAATAACCAATTCAAACGTTGTACCTTCTCCTAAGGTGCTATTCACATTTATTTTTCCACCGTGAAGTTTAATTATTTCCTGGACTATAGTTAACCCCAGACCTGTTCCTGGAACTTCGTATGTTAGACTTCTATCCCCTCTATAGAATTTTTCGAATATTTTTTCTTTGTCTTCTTGTGAAATTCCTATTCCGTTATCTTCAATAATTATGCTTAAGTTTTCTTCTTTCTTTTCAACTGATATATTTACGTATCTTTCTTCTTTAGATTTATCCGAAAATTTTATGCTATTGTCAACTAAGTTATGTATTGCTTGTTTAATTCTTCTTTTGTCAGCTGATATAGAAATACTTTCACAACTTACATTAATTTTTACTTTGTATTTTTCAGCTAGTTGTTTCAAGTTTTCAACCACTTCTTTAATTAATTCACACAAATCAAACTCACTATATTCAAGTTCCATGGTGCCAGATTCTATTAAAGTAAAGTCTAACAGATCATTCAATAAGCTCTCTAATCTTTCACTCTGTTCATAAACCGTTTCAAGGAATTCTCTTTGACTTTCTCTATCAACTTCCATATTGAGTAATGTTTCTGTATATGCTTTAATCGCAGTTAGGGGTGTTCTAAGCTCATGAGATATGTTTGCGACAAATTCTGTTTTCATTTTGTCTAATTGTTTTAGTTTTTCTAATTCAATTTCATAGGTTACATTATTGAAAGTAACAACATATTTTGTTTCATTTGAAAAATTAAATTTAACCTTAACTATAGTATAGTAGTGATTGTTAAATTCTTTTGTTAGAATTTTTCTTTCATCATTTATTGCTGATTTTAAAAATTCATTAATATGAGGGGCTGAATCCAATATTTCCTTTGCAAAATCATTCAGAAATTCTATCCTTCCATTTTCGTTTAAAACAAAAATACCTTCATTGATCGAGTTTAAAACATCTGACATAAATTTTTCTGACTTTTTTATTTGATCAACCAAAATTAAATTTTCTACAGTGACACCTGTTAGAAAAGCAAATGTTTGTAATAAATTTAATATTTCATTATTTGGTTCATTTTTTGTTAGCAACAAAATTACCCCTAAGAGTTTGTTCTGTTTGACAATTGGAATTATTCCAATAAACTTATCTTCTTCTGAAAAAAATGCTGGTAAAAGTCTTTGCTTTATCCAAGCAATATAATCTTCAAACTTTTGAATGTCTAACATTTCAGGTTCATAATAAACTATTTTATCTTCTTTCATTACAAGAGCTTTTTCATAATTTAGAACACTTTTAACGGAGTTTAATAAAGCTTTGTAAACCTCCATTTCACTTGTAGCTTTTCCAATTTCATGCATGAAAGATGAAAAAAGAAGATCTAAGTTCAAATTATCACCTTCTACATTTTTTCAGGTGCACTTATTCCAAGAAGTTCAAAGGAAATTTCAAATACATTTTTTAAGGCAAAAATAAGGTTCATTCTTGCATTTGACAGAGATTTATTTTCTTCATCTAAAATTTTGTATTTTGAATAATAGCTATGAAATTTTTCTGACAAGCTAAATATATAATTTGTTAAGTAATGAGGTGAAAGCTTTTCTTCAACTTGATATAGTGAGTGGATGAACTCATCCATCATTTTTATTATACTCATTTCATGTTCATTTTCCAAAAGTTCAATATTATCTAAAATTTTAAAATCTATATCTTTTTCTTTTGCTTTTTCGAAAATACTATTTATTCTTGCATATGCATATTGTACATAATATACAGGATTATCATTTGATTTTGATTTTGCAAGTTCAAGGTCAAAAATAAGATGTGTATTTACATCGTTCATAGCAAAAAAGTATCTTGTTGCATCTTTTCCAACTTCTTTAATTAACTCATCAAGTGTAATGAAATTTCCTGCTCTTGTACTCATTTTTACTATTTCATCATTCCTCTTTAAAGTTACAAATTGATGAAGTATAAAGTGGACAAAGCTTTCATCAATATCTAATAATTTCATAGCTGCAATCATTCTCGGAATATGTCCGTGATGATCGCTTCCAAAGATATCATATACCCTGTCATATCCTCTAGTAAATTTGTAGTAATGATAAGCAATATCAGTTAAGAAATAGGTGTAAGTTCCATCACTTCTAATTAAAACTTTATCATTTTCGTCTATAACTTTTGAAACTTTTAACCAAACTGCCCCGTCTTTTTCATAAATCATATTCTTTTCTTTAAACTTATTAAGAACAATATCTACATAACCTTTTTCTATTACAAAGCTTTCCTTGACTTTAGAATCAAAGCCACAATCAAGCATTGATAAGGTGTCATCCATGGTTTTTAAGATATTTTCAACAGAATATTTCATGAAAAATTTTTCAACTTCATCATCCCATTTTTCTACATATTTATTACCAATTTCATCTTTAAGTTTTTTAGCAAAATCTATCAAATAATCTCCTCTATAACCATCCTCTGGAAGTTCATATTCTTTTCCGAACAATTCATTGTATCTAACCCATAAGGACCTTCCTAAGAGTCTTATTTGTCTTCCAGCATCATTAATATACATTTCTTTTGTTACATCATATCCAAGAAATTCTAGTACATTACCAAGAACATCTCCTATAACAATTTGTCTTCCATGGCCCACTGTAAACGGACCAGTTGGATTTGCACTTCCATACTCTAATTGTATTTTTTTATTATTTTTTTGAATTTTCCAGTATGCCTTTTCCTTTTTTATCATTTCTGAAAGAATGCTAAGATAGAAATCTTTTGATATTCTAAAATTTATGAAGCCAGGACCGGCAATTGTAACTTCAGAAAAAATGGATTCTTTTGAAAGCTTGTCGACAAACAATTTTGCAACCTCTCTTGGAGGTTTTTTAAAATGCTTACTTCCAATAAGTGCTATATTTGTTGAATAGTCTCCAAAATTTTCATCAGGAATTTCAACGTTAAATTGATATTCGAGACCTTCTTCACGCAAAATACTTTCTAAACGCTCATTTATAACTTCCCTAATCAATTCAAACACCTCCAAATATTTCTATTAATTCATAAATTTTTTCTATTCCTTCTCTTGTGATGGCAGAGTATGGAATAATAGTGTAATTTTCTCCGTAAAGATCATTGTAATACCTAATCATTTTAGCTCTCTCAGAATTTTTCAATTTATCCATCTTAGTCATAACAATTGCAAAATCTAATTCTAATTCTTTCAACCATTCAAGTAATATTTCATCATTTTTTTGAAGTTCATGTCTGCCATCAATTAAGACAAAGACTAATTTTATATTCCAAGCTCTTTTTGAAAAATAATTTTCAATTATTTTTTGCCAACGCGCTCTCTCTTCTACAGAAACTTTTGCATAGCCATATCCAGGTAAGTCAACAAAATAAAATGAATTATTTATTTTGTAAAAATTTATGGAGGCCGTTTTTCCGGGCTTTTTACTTGTTTTTGCTATGTTTCTACCAGTTAAAATGTTTAAAAGTGTTGATTTACCAACATTTGATCTACCTACAAATACAAATTCTCCATTCAATGATTCTGGATACTTATCATTACTTTTATATATAGTTTTTACAAGTTCAACACTCTTTATTTTCACAAATTAATGCCTCCTTTAAAACCTCATCTATTTCCTTTACAAAGATAAAGTTAATATCAGATTTTACTTCTTCAGGTATTTTTTCAATATCAAATCTATTTTGATATGGTAGAATTATTTTTTTAATTCCTTTACGGTATGCAGCTAATACTTTTTCTTTAATTCCGCCAACTGGAAGAACTCTACCTCTAAGTGTTATTTCACCTGTCATAGCGATGTCATTTCTAACAGGGATCTTTTTTACAGCTGAAACCAGACTTGTAACTATTGTAACACCTGCACTAGGTCCGTCTTTTGGAACAGCACCTTCTGGAACATGTATATGTATATCGTTTTTTTCAAATATATCCATACAATCTTTTCCGCAAATTTTTTTAGTAAGACTTAGAGCGATTTGTGCAGATTCTTTCATAACATCGCCTAATTTTCCCGTAAGTATTAAATTTCCCTTTCCAGGGAATAAAGTACTTTCAATAAAAAGTGTTGTTCCACCATACGCGGTCCAAGCAAGCCCGGTTGAAACACCAATTGTTGGTTCTTCTAATTTATTTTCTTCAAGTATTTTTGGTGCTCCTAAAAATTTTCTTACTCTTTTTTCTGTTATTATTACCTTATTTTTACCTTCAACTATCTCAAGAACAGCTTTTCTAATAATTGCCCTAATCTTTCTCTCAAGCTCTCTAACTCCAGGTTCAAGAGTATAATCAGATATAATATGATTAATTGCTTCATTTTTAAATATAATTTGAGATTTTTTTATATCAATTTCTTCTAGTGCTTTAGGAATAATATATTCTTTTGCTATATAATATTTTTCAGTATTTGTATAGCTCGGTATTTCTATTATCTCCATCCTATCTCTAAGAGCATCTGGAATATTATAAAGAGTATTAGCAGTGGTTATAAACAAAACCTCGGATAAATCAAAAGGCAATTCTAGATAATGATCAACAAAATCTTTGTTTTGTTCAGGATCAAGTACTTCTAATAAAGCTGATGCAGGATCTCCTTGGAAACTTATACCCATTTTGTCGATCTCATCTAACAAAAGAACTGGATTTTTTACACCAGCTTTTCTAATTAGCTGAATTATTCTTCCGGGAAGAGCTCCTACATAAGTTCTTCTATGCCCTCTTATTTCTGCTTCGTCTCTTAAACCACCCAAAGACATTCTTAAAAATTTTCTTCCTAATGCCTCTGCAATTGATCTTCCAAGTGAAGTTTTTCCAACACCAGGAGGTCCAACAAAACAAATTATGGGTGCTTTCATTGACTTTGAAACTTTTCTAGTTGCCAAGAATTCTAGAATTCTTTGTTTCGGCTCTTTTAGCCCGTAATGGTACTTCTCAAGTATTTCTCTAGCATTTTTTAAATCTAAATTTTCTTCACTTTTTTCTTTCCAAGGTAAGTTAAGTATCCAATCAAGATAATTTCGAATAACATTTGCTTCTGGTGAATAGGGAGACATTTTCTCAAGTCTATTAAGTTCAAATCTTGCTTTTTCTTTTACAAAATCTGGATAATCCCCTTTTTCTATTTTCTCTTCAATTTCTTTTATTTCGGCATCTTCTTCTCCGCCTAACTCTTCTCTAATTACCCTAAGTTTTTCTCTTAAAAAATATTCCTTCTGCGATTTTTCAATCCTTTGTTTGACTTTTTGATCGAGTTGATGTTCAATTTCTAACAATTCAGTTTCTTTAGACAAAAGTTCTAGGATTTTTTCAAGTCTTTTACCTGGATGTAATATTTCTAACAACTCTTGTTTTTCTTCAAGATTTCCTGGACAAATTGAAGCAGCAAGATCTGCAAAAATATCAGGATCTTCCATATCTTCCAAAAACATTAAAGCATCTGTAGGAAGTTTTCTTGAATATTGGATATACTTTTGCATTTCATCTCTTACAGCTCTCATTAAAGCTATTAGTTTTTTCGTCTTCCTATATTTTGATTTTAAGAGCTCTATTTCAAATTTAAAATATTTTTCTTCAACTGACTTTATCCATTTTGCTCTTGAAAGTCCTTCAACTAAAACTTTAAAAGTTCCATCTGGGAGTTTTCCTATTTGCATTATTCTTGCAACTGTTCCTACTTTGAATAGATCATCTTTTGTAGGATCTTCAATCTTAGTATCTTTTTGATTAACAAGAAAAATTAACTGTTTGTAATTTTCCATTGAATCTTCAAGTGCATATAAAGATTTTTCACGACCAACATAGAAAGGTACTACAGTATTAGGATAAACTACAACATTACTTCTCATTGCTATAGCAGGTAATATATCAGGTATTTCTATTTCTTCTTCATTCAATTTTGCTACTTTCTTTTCCAATTTTTCGAACTTTTTCTCGGTCATCTTGCCACCTCCTTAAATCTTCTATCAAGTCTAAACTAGAAAGTTTTGTATCGATTATTATTTCCACATTCCTTTTTCCATCATTTCTATGAAAAAAATTTAATGTTATACCTTTCTCAGTAAAATAGTTTTCAAATAGATTACTCCATTCGATTAAAAATATTCCATCTTCATCTTCGAAATTTTCTTCTAGTACATAAAAAAGTTCATCAGGACTTTCTAATCTATACAAATCTACATGGTAAATTGTTTTATAACCTTCGTATACGTTTACAATCGAGAAAGTTGGGCTACTTACTAAATCAGGATCAACACCAAAATTTTCACAAAAAAATTTTGAAAACGTTGTTTTACCAGCTCCAAGATCTCCGTTTAAATAAAGAAATCTGACTGGATACTTAATATAAAATTTTGAAATAATTTGCGAGAGTTTTTTTAAATCGTTTAGTTCTAATGCCTCAAACATCAAGTGTATCACCTTCTAAAAAGACTCATAACAATTGTTAATATAATGCTTAGTATAATCATGCTTGTAATTGGTATTATAAGAACAAAATTGCCTCTTTTTATAACAATATCTCCAGGCAAAGGAAAAATTTTACTCTTCTCCATTAAAAACATCATCAGTGATATCAAGATCAATATTATCCCTGTTGTCATCAACAATTTCCACATTATTACCACCTCTAAAATAATCAAAGGGTAGAGCTATAGTTTCACCGTCTTTTGTGTATATTGTTACCTTTTTTAGAAACACATTTACAGTAATAACTTTTGCATCTTTACCATTATATTTAATCATACTTCCTTCATCTGGAATGTTTTTCAATGCGTCTATGTAGAAATCATACTCAAATTTTAAGCAGCAAAGTAATCTACCACATGGACCAGTAATTTTTGCGGTATTTATCATCATCTGTTGCCTTTTTGCATGTTTTAGAGTAATACTGTCAAAACTTCTAAGCCAGTAAGAACAGCATGACTTTTTTCCACAAAGTCCCAAACCTTTTATAAATTTCATTTCATCTCTGGCACCGACTTGTCTAAGTTCTATTCTTGTTTTAAATTCTTTAGCAATATCTTTAACAAGTTCTCTAAAGTCTACTCTGTTTTTAGAACTAAAATAAATTACTAGTCTTGAACCATCAACCATCATTTTTGAATATAAAACCTTCATGTTTAGACCATGTTTTTTTACAAGTTGTTTTGTAACTTCAAATGCTCTTTTTGCAATTTCTTTATTTTTCTCAATTGTTTCTAAATCTTCTTCAGTAGCTTTTCTAATTATTGGTTTTAAATCGTACCCTATATCATCTATGCTCATTTGCCTTTTACCAATTCTTACAACTCCATAGTCTAAACCAAACTCACTAATAACAATAACTGTATCATTTACTTTTATATCTTCGCCATTTTCAGTATAATAAATAATCGGTCCCATAGGTATCAATTCTACACCGTATACCTCAGCTGTTAATTCCATCTTTTTTTCCTCCTAAAATTTTTTTCTTATAAAATTATACCACGAATGTTATTATATAAATAGCTTTTCAATATTTTTAAATTCCGTTATTGTGTTAAGATTAATGTAACTAATTTCGCGGATGATGATAAATAAAAGCATGATAAGTTTGCTTGACTTAAAAAAGTTAAACTGATATAATTTTACTTGTAAAAATATTAATAGGAGGTGTAAATGTGAAAAGAGTTGTTATAACTGGAATGGGGACCATAAATCCAATTGGAAAAAATATTTCCGAGTTTTCTGAAAATCTGAAAAAAATGCATATAGGAATAGATAAAATTTCAAGCTTCAATGCTGAAAATTTACCTGTAAAAATTGCTGGAGAAGTAACAGGTTTTGTGCCAGAAGAATACATTGATAAAAAATTATCTAAACGTATTGATAGGTACACTCAATTTGCACTTGTTGCTGCAAAAGAGGCTATTGAAAACTCAAAGATCAATTTTGAAGGAATAGAAGAAAGAGTTGCGGTAATAGTAGCAAGTGGTATGGGAGGATTTATAACTCTCGACAAACAAAATGATGTTTTCAAAGAACGTGGTGCAAATAGAGTTAGTCCATTTATGATCCCAATGATACTTTCAAATATGGCAAGTGGTGTTGTTGCAATGAATTATAAGCTAAAAGGACCTAATTTTTCAGTTGTTAGTGCTTGTGCAAGTTCAGTTCATGCTATTGCTTTGGGAGCACTTTTAATAAGGCACGGCTATGTGGATGTAGCTGTTGTAGGTGGTGCAGAAGCTACTATTGCTCCATTACCAATTGCAGGTTTTGCGGCTATGAAAGCTTTGTCTACAAGGAATGATGAGCCGAAAAAAGCTTCTAGGCCATTTGATGTTGAAAGAGATGGTTTTGTAATGGCAGAAGGAGCCGGAATACTAATTTTAGAATCCGAAGAATTTGCTAAAAAGAGAAACGCAAATATATTAGCCCAAGTTAAGGGTTTTGGAATGAACGATGATGCTTATCATTTTAGTGCTCCTGATCCTCAATCAAAAGGTTCTACATCAGTAATGCTTCAATCATTAAAAGATGCAAACCTTTCTCCGGATGAAATTGATCTTGTAAGCTGTCATGCTACAAGTACACCAGTTGGTGATGAACTTGAAGCTCAAGCAATTTTGAATGTTTTTGGAGAAAGGAATAATTTATTTGTAAATTCAACCAAGGCTTTAACTGGACATTTATTAGGAGCAGCAGGTGTTGTAGAAACAATTGCAGCAATATTAGAAATGAATGAAGGTTTTGTACATGGAATGCCAAATCTTGAGAAACCTGATGAAATTGCTTCGAAATTAAATTTAGTTAAAGAAACTAGAGAAGCAAAGATTAATAATTTTCTTAAAAATTCGTTCGGTTTTGGTGGTCATAATGCTTCTGTTGTTATTGGGAGGTACTAATAATGAAAAAAGAGGAAATAATGAAAATTTTGCCTCATAGAGATCCTATTTTGCTTGTTGACAGAGTTGTTGAAAAAGGAGAAGATTATATTGTTGCTGAAAGAGAAATTAAAGATTCTGATCCTATATTTAAAGGTCATTTTCCAAATTACCATATATATCCAGGTGTTTATATTTTAGAAGGTCTTGCACAAACTGCAGGAATACTGCTTTTAAAAGGAAATGATGAAATACCATTATTTTTAGGGATTGATAATGCGCGTTTTAAAGGAGAAGTAAGGCCCGATTGTACACTAAGATATGAAGTTAAGATAAAAGAAATAAAAGCTGGAGTAGTGTTTGTAGATGCAAAAGCATATGTTAGTAGTAAAATGGTAGCGAAAGCAGTTCTATTATTAGGTTCAAAGAGGTGAATTTTATGAATAGAATTTGCAAACTCTTTAATATTAAATATCCAATATTGATGGGTGGAATGTCTTGGGCTGGTACACCAAGACTTGCTGCAGCTGTATCAAATGCTGGAGGCCTAGGAATAATAGGTGCAGGAGCTATGAAAGGTGAAGACTTACAAAATGCGATTGATGAGGTAAGAAAACACACAGATAAACCATTTGGAGTAAATATAATATTAGTGTCACCGTTTGCAGATGAACTAGTTGAAGTTGTATTAAAAAACAAAGTTCCAGTTGTAACATTTGGGGCGGGAAATCCAACAAAATACATAAATGATTTGAAAAGTACAGGGATTAAAGTTGTTCCAGTAGTTGCTTCGGAAAATCTTGCTCGACTTGTTGAAAGGACTGGAGCTGATGCAGTTATTGCTGAAGGAATGGAATCTGGTGGGCATATAGGCGAAGTTACAACTTTTGTTTTAGTTAACTCTGTATCAAAGAGTGTAAAAATTCCTGTAATTGCTGCAGGTGGAATTGCAGATGGAAAAGGAATGGCAGCTGCTTTTGCGTTAGGGGCTGAGGGAATACAAATGGGAACAAGATTTATTGCTAGTAAAGAAGCAGAAGTTCATGAAAACTTTAAAAATTTAATTATAAAATCAGGAATAAGAGATACTATTATTACTGGAGCAAGTTTGGGTCATTCAGCAAGAGTTATAAAAACTAAGTTTGCAAAAATAGTCAAAACTTTGGAAGTTGAAAGTCCACAAGATGCCGAAAATATATTGGTTGGTAGCCTTAGAAAAGCTGTTCAGGAAGGAAATATTGAGCAAGGCTCTTTCATGGCAGGACAGAGTGTTGGGTTAATTAAAGATATAAAGCCTGTACACGAAATTATTGAAGAAATAATGGAAGAATTTAACGAGACTGTGAGAAAATTAGGGGAGGTAAGGTTATGAAAACTAAAGATATATCATTAGTTGCGTTATTTGTAACTTTAACCATAGTCGGAGCACAAATATCAATTCCAATTGGGACTGTACCTATAACTTTACAGGTCTTAATGGTATTTTTAACTGGTTATTTTTTAAAACCCACACTTGCCCTTTTAACACAATCTATTTATCTTCTTTTAGGTATCATTGGCCTTCCTGTTTTTGCTAACTTTTCAGGAGGATTTGCAAGTATAATTGGTCCAACTGGTGGATATTTAATTGCTTTTCCTTTAGCTGCTTGGATAATTTCTCTATCTAAGAAAGATTATTTTTCTATGTTTTTACATGGGATATTGGGAATTGCAATCATCTACACATTAGGGGTTTTGGTTTTAAATTATCATTTGCACGATTTTAAAAAAGCTTTTATGATCGGAGTTGTTCCATTTATTGGAATAGATTTTTTGAAAATGTGCTTAGCAGTTATAATTTCAAAAAGAGTTTTAAAGGTGGTGGAAGCATGAAAGCTTTTTTATTTCCAGGTCAAGGTTCACAATATTCTGGAATGGCAAAGGATTTTTCTAAATATCCATTTTGGAATGATCTAAGTAAAAGAGCAGAAGAGGTGCTTAATATTGATTTAATAAATATCATGAATGGAGATGAAGAAACTCTAAAGTTAACCGAAAATGCGCAACCTGCAATATTTTTAGCTAGTTTTGTGGCTTTTAAACACTTAGAAAGCTTAGGAATAAACTATGATATATTTGCAGGGCATAGCCTGGGAGAGTATACCGCCTTTGCTGCAGCTGGGGTATACGATTTTGATTTTGGAATATATTTGGTAAGAAAAAGGGGAGAATATATTTCTCAAGCAATCGAGCCGGGAAAAGGAAGTATGGCTGCGGTTCTAAAAATCTCTGCTGAGAAAGTAGAAGAGCTTGTTAAAAATTATGAAGGTCTTTATGTTGCAAATTATAATTCTTCAACACAAACAGTTATAAGTGGTTTGAAATCATCTATTCAAAAATTTATAGAAGATTGTAAAAATAAAGGTATTAGAGCAACAGAATTGGTTGTTTCTGGACCTTTCCATACTCCCTTTTTAGAAAGTGCTCGCGAAAAACTTTCTAAAGAAATAGAACATGTTAAATTCAAAAAACCAAAAGTTCCGATTGTTTTAAATAGTACAGCAAAAGAATCGACTGACCCAGAGGAATTAAAATACTATTTACTTGAACAAATAGCAGGACCAGTTTACTGGTTGCAATCGATAAGAAGAATGTTAGAACTTGGAGTAGAAGAATTTATTGAAGTTGGTCCTAAAAATGTTTTATCAAATATGTTAAAAAGAGAAAAGATAGATATTATTCATTTTAGTGAGATAGAAGAAATAGAAGATTCCAGAGTTTGAAGATAAAAGTTGAATATTTGGAAATTTCTTATCTTGAAAACATGGCTTCAATTTGTTTGAAGCCATGTTTTTTATTTGTTGAAAATATTTGACTTTAATCGATTATTTTTTTATACTTAGAATAGTATTAAACAAAAAAATGGAGGTATATTAATAATGATTATTTCTTTTTGGGGTTATACATTTTTTTCAATTTTAGCTAATATTTTTGTTTTCTTTAATGAACCTATTTCGCAAATATTGTTGACTATTTCATCGTTATTTTTAATGTTTTTACTATTCTTATTTGGTAGAAAAATTGGAAAGAAATTTAATGTAAACTTTATGTGGATTTTTTATATAGCGTTATTTCTTGCACTTTTCTCTCTGCTTCCTTTGTATTTAACCTCATCATATTTTACGTATTTTGTTGCGCAGTTTATGAGTTTTCTATTTATTTTGTTATATCTTAAGGTAATATTGAGTATAATAAAGTCAAAAAAATCAATTTTTAAGTTTATTGTATTTTCCATACTAACTCTTGGAATATATTCTTACTTTTTCTTTTATGACATTATAAAAGAAATTAAAAAACTAAATTGACATTTTAAAAATTTAGTAGTACTATATTAGTGTAAGAAAAGTGAATAAAATCCCAAGGGGAGCTCCATAATCCGGGGCTGAGAGGAAGGTGGAAACCTTCGACCCTTAGAACCTGAACCGGGTAATACCGGCGGAGGGATTGGGAAGGAAAAGATAAGAGTCTATAAGTTTATAATAACCCCTCCGCTTTTGCGGAGGGGAATTTTTTATTAAGGAGGTAGACGGAATGTGGGATTATGAAGTTTCCAAAATTATTGTAGAAAGGTTTTTTGAAAAATTGAATGATAATTTGAACGTTGATGTAGCCATTGTCGGAGGTGGTCCAAGCGCTTTATCGGCTTCCTACTATCTTTCAAAAAAAGGATTGAAAGTTGCTATATTTGAAGCAAAAAACGAACCTGGTGGTGGTACATGGGGTGGAGGAATGATGTTTAATGAACTAGTTGTTGAAAACGATATTAAATCTTTTTTAGATGAATTAGGAATGAATTACTTAATTAAAAACAATTTTATTTCAGTTGATTCTGTACATTTTGCGTCTTCTTTGCTATACAATGCTACTAAAGCTGGTGCAATTTTATTCAATAATGTTATAGTTGAAGATATTGTATTATATGAAAATAAAGTGAATGGAATTGTAATAAATTGGGCACCAGTTATAAGGCAAAAACTCCATGTTGATCCTATAACAATTATGGCAAAGTTCGTAGTTGATGGTACGGGACATCCTGCAAATGTTGTGAATATGTTAGTTGATAGAGGAATTGATATCGACCTTCCTATAGGGAAAATTAGGGAGTATCCTATGAATGCAAAAGAAGGAGAAAAATTTGTAGTTGAAAATACTAAAGAAGTTTTCCCAGGACTTTACGTAATGGGAATGGCTGCAGTTTCAGTAGGTGGTGGCCCCAGAATGGGACCAATTTTCGGCGGGATGATTAAATCAGGTTTAAAAGTTGCAAATAAAATATTAGAAAAATTATCCATAGAGGTGAAATAATGACGCTAATTGAAAAGGTTAAAAATGGTGAAAAATGTAGTGAAATAGAAAAAATTGCTGAGCATGAAAATGTTAGTGTAAATAAAATTATAGAAGGATTATTGAATGGAAAAATTGTAATTCCGCACAATAAAAATCATACGTCATTAAAAAAGTTTATGGGAATTGGTGAAGGTTTAACTGTAAAAGTAAACGCAAATATTGGAACATCATTTGGATATGATGATTTTGAATATGAAAAAGAGAAATTTAATACTGCCAAAGCTGTGGGAGCAAATAGTGTTATGTTACTTTCAACATGGGGGAATCTAGATGAGCAAAGAGAATTCATAATTAAGAATTCAGATATTCCCGTTGGAACTGTTCCAATTTATGATGCAGCTGTAATTTCTTATCAGAAAAAAAAGAATGTTGTTGATTTTAGTGAAAAAGATTTCTTAAAAATATTTGAGAAACATGCAAAACAAGGTGTGGATTTCGTGACCTTACATATAAGTATAACTAAAGATATCGTTAAAAAATTAAAAAGCTCAAAAAGAATAATGAAAATAGTTAGTAGAGGTGGATCAATTATTGCAGGATGGATAATTAAAAACAATCTAGAAAATCCGTTTTACAAATACTTTGATGAAGTACTTGATATTGCAAGAGAATACGATGTAACTTTAAGTCTTGGTGATTCATTAAGACCAGGGAACTTATTTGATTCTTTAGACAGATTACAATTAGAAGAATGGTTTATATTTGAAGAATTGGTTGAAAAGGCTAGAAAAAAGAATGTTCAAGTAATGTTAGAAGGTCCAGGTCATGTTCCACTTGATCAGATAGAAACAACAGTAAATTTAATGAAAAAATATGGAAAAAATTCACCGGTATTCTTACTTGGCCCTATAGTATTAGATATTGCTCCTGGTTATGATCATATAACTTCTGCAATAGGAGCAGCAATTGCTGCAAGAAGTGGAGCAGACTTTATTTGTTATGTGACTCCTTCAGAACATTTATCTTTGCCAAATGTTGAAGATGTAAAAAAAGGTGTTATTGCTGCAAAAATTGCTGCTATGGCTGCAGATTTTTCAAGAGGAAAGTTTATTGATGAAAATTACAAATTAGCAATTTCAAGGAAAAATTTAGATTGGCAAGGGATAAAAGAAGTATCACTTGATAAAGAAATTGTTGAAAGATATTTAAGTGCTCGCCCCTACTCAGGAAAAGGTTGTTCTATGTGTGGCCCATTTTGTGCTCTTAAAGTTGTAGAGGAGTATTTAGAAGAATAATATGCAAAGGCTGGGAGTATCTACAAGTGTTGTAAAAAGTGATTTAAGGATGATCAAATATTTAACAGAAAAATTTAAATTTTCAAATCTATTTGAAATTGGATTTATAGATCCAAAGTATATTAACAATTTAAATGTTATAAAAGGCAAATCCATAGGAGTCCATTCACCATTTATCTTTAAATTGAAAAATCATCCAAAATTAACACATTCAGACTACCATTTTACATTTTCTAAAATTTTAAGAAGTGCATATTTTGCAAAACAAATAAAGTCAGAATATTTAATAGTCCATTATCCGGATGCGCTTCAAAATGATGAATGGAATAAAAATTTATTTCTTTTGGAAGAACTAAACAGTATTATAAAAATAAGAATTGAAAATACTTATGGAAATAAATTTTTTTATAGTGAAAAAGACTATAAAAATTTATGTCAAGATTTAAATTTAAAACTATGTATAGATATTGGACATCTTCTTTTGGATGAGAGAATAAATCCTTTTAAATTTATTGAATTCTTGGAAGAATATATTGAAGAATTCCACATTTACTATGCAGATAAAAAGATTTATAAAATATGTCATCACAAACCTTGGAGTGAAAATAAATACTATATTGAATTACTAAAACTAATTATGAAATTAGATGCAGATATTGTTATTGAATCTACGCCACAATGCAATAAAGATTTGGATAAACTTTTAAAATTTTTGGGGGTGATTTAATGAAAAAAATGTTAATCATTTCTGGGCTTGACCCATCATCTGGGGCTGGATTGATTCAAGATATATCAGTAGCAACAGCTATGGGAGTAAGTATATATTCAACAGTAAGTGCATTTACCGTTCAGACATTAACAAAATCATTAAGTGTAAGATTTAGAGATACAAATGAGATTCTTGAAGAAATTAAATACTTTGATGATGTTGGAATTATAAAAGTTGGAATTGCAAATCCTGAGATTATAGAAAAACTTAGAGATATATATAAAGATACAATAATTGTTTGGAATCCTGTTTTACAATCATCAAACGGCTTGAAATTTTTAGATGAAAATATAGTTAAAAACTATATTAAACTTTCTGACTTTGTTGTTGTAAATAGTGAAGAGGCAGAAAAAATAGGAAAATTTGATAATATGATTATTACTGGTGGGCATTTAGAAGGCGAGTATATAAAAATAACCTATAAAGGAAAAGAATTTTACCATGAAAGATTAAATGGTAACTTTAGAGGCACAGGTTGTGTATTTACAACTCTCTTTTCGTGCTTAGTTTTAAAAGGATATCCTGCTGAAGAAGCAATAAAAGAAGCCGGGAATATAATTTTAAAAGTTTTAAAAAGATCATCACAAAGAGTTGAAGTGGAAAAGCTTTCAAGCGATTGGATAAAATATGAAACCTTGGATGAACTTAATAAAATAATGTTAGACATTATGGAAATTGGTAGATATACAATTCCAGAAGTTGGGCAAAACGTTTCATATGCAATTATGGGAGCAAAAAATGAAGAAGAAGTCGCAAAATTTCCCGGAAGAATAAGATTAGTCAATGACAAACCATATTTTATTGGAAAAGCAACTTTTGAAGGAAAATCTCATACTGCCAGAATGACGATTGAAATGATGAAGAAATTTCCCTACATGAGATGCACAACCAATGTAAGATATGAAGAAGATTATATTGAAAATGCTAAAAGATATGGTTTAAAAGTTTACGAGTTAAAACGTGAAAAGGAACCAGAAGAATTTAAAAATATAGAGGGACAATCATTAAAATGGGGAATAAATAGTATTATTGAAAATTTAGATACACCTCCAGATGTAATATACGACAAAGGATTTTGGGGTAAAGAAGCAATGATAAGAGTTTTTGCAAGAAATCCACAGGAAGTAATAAAAAAAGTAAGGCTTATTATTGGCATAAATTCGTAAAAATTGTTAATTATCCACCACTATTTATTGAAAATACCTTATTTTGTGGTATTATATTATATGTAAACTAATTTTATGAGTAAGGAGGCATTTTATGAAAAAAATTGCTGTTATGACTAGTGGTGGAGATGCCCCTGGAATGAATGCCGCCATTCGTGCTGTAGTTCGTTATGCTGTAAGAAATGACATTCAAGTTCTTGGAATTCAAAGAGGCTACGCTGGACTTTTGGATGAAGATTTTATAGAAATGGATTTTGCATCCGTTGGTGGAATAATGGAAAAAGGTGGAACGATTCTTAGAAGTAGTAGATGTCCAGAATTTGTGAGAAAAGAGACAAGACAAGAAGCTGCAAAAATCCTTGCAAAACATGGTGTAGAAGGATTAATTGTGATTGGCGGTGAGGGGAGTTTACATGGTGCAATGTTTCTTGAAGAAGAACAAAAGGTGCCAGTAGTAGGTATTCCAGGCACAATTGATAATGATATTGCAATGACTGACATGAGTATTGGTGTTGATACTTGTTTAAATACAGTTGTTGATGCAATTCAAAAGTTAAAAGACACTGCATCTTCTCACGAGAGAGCATTTATTGTTGAAGTTATGGGAAGGTCGTCCGGATATATTGCAACAGTTGCTGGTCTTGTAACTGGTGCTGAGGCAATAGTAATTCCAGAAATCCCCGTAAATTATGAAGCATTAGGAAATAAAATTTTGAAAGAAAGGGAAAGGGGTAAAATTAATTGTATCGTTGTTGTAGCTGAAGGTGCTGCAAGTGCTTATACAGTTGCAAGGCATTTAGAACATAGGATTGGATATGAAACAAGAATAACAATTTTGGGGCATATTCAAAGAGGAGGTTCACCTACAGCTTTTGATAGGTTACTCGCATCAAGAATGGGAGTTGCCGCTGTGGAATTTTTAAAACGTGGAAACAGCTACGTTATGACTGCGCTACAAGGTGGTAAAATTGTGCCTGTTAAACTGGACGAAGTTCTTAAACAGAAAAAATCTCTAAATATGGAATTGGTTGAGTTAACTGCATTACTATCATGATAAAAATTAAAAATGCATTTGTATGGGATAATGGACGTTTTTTAAAGAATGATTTGTATGTAAAAAATGGAATATTTGTTGATGATTGTAAAAATTGTGCCCAAGAAATAGACCTGGAGGGGAAATACATCCTTCCAGGTTTTTCTGATTCCCATGCTCATGTATTAGGAGTAGGGTTAAGCAAATTAATGCTTAATTTAAATAGTAATAATTTTCAAGATGAAGTATTTTCATCTAGCGAAGAAATAATACTTGGACGTGGCTGGACTGAAATTAATGATAAATACCTTTTTGATTCAATAACAAAGCCTGTGATTTTAATTAGGGTTTGTGGACATGTTGCATATCTAAATAAATATGCTCAAAAGATACTAGGATTTAATGATTATTTTATCTATGAAAATGATTTAGAAAAAATTTGGCGATTACTTCCCGAAGAATACTATATTAAGGCTTTTAAGACTGGAGAATATGAATTTATTTCTAAAGGAATAACTAGTGTACATTCAGATGATTTACATGGAATTGACTTTGAAACATTATTAAAACTTTTAAATGATAGTAAGCTGAGAATATATGAAAAGTTATTTGCGGAGACACCTTGGAATTACGAATTCAACAAGGAATACGGTATTTCAAAGATTTTTGGGATAAAACTTTTTGCAGATGGTTCATTAGGTGGAAAAACAGCTTTCTTGTCAAGACCATATAAAAACTCAAAAAATTATGGAACATATACTTTACCAGAAAATTTTAAATTGATTTTAGACTTTGCAGAAAAAAATAATGTACAAGTTTGTGTTCATGCAATTGGAGATGAAGCAATATCAAGACTTATAGAACTTTTTGGAAGGTACAATAAACATAGAATAATTCATGCACAGCTTATTAAAGAAAAAGATTTTGAAAAATTAAAAAATTTTAAATTTTCGGTTCAACCTCATTTTTACTTTGAAGATCAAAAAATTTTAGAAAACATCGACACATCAGGATTAATGCTCTATCCATTCAAAAGAATGTTTGATGAGGGCTATTTAATTTCATTTTCAAGTGATGGGCCTGTTTCTCCTATTGATCCTAAATATATTATTTCAAGTGCCTTAAAGTTAGGCTTTTCATTTGAAGATAGTATTAAATTATATACTGAATATTCTGGAAATATGATTAATGAAAAAATTGGGCTTTTAAAGCCCAATTATAAAGCGGATTTTATTGTATTCAAAGACAAAAATTTGGAAAAACTTGAAATGGTATTTATAAATGGAGAAAAAGTCTATGATGCTTTAACCCTAAATCCATAGCTTTTTCCAACTTCCCTATTTAAACTTTTTATCATTGCTCTTGTACATTCAATACAACTTGTATCTGCTTCAAATAAGCATATCTTATTTGGATATAATGTATAATTTGGTCTATATGGATTTGGAGTTAAGTTTGGCATAATTACATTAGCCCCATATTTTAATGCTAATTGTCTTCCAAAAGGATGCAAGCTTCCCATTGCAGTAGTTGCCGGAATATTTGCTGTTGGGATTAAAATTCGTGCAAGAGCTATGATTTTTAACGTTGTCTTTAGATCACCGCCTTTTTCGTCTTTCAATGGTGTATCTGGATTTGGTATAAAAGGACCAATTCCTATCATATCTGAATCTAGATCTCTTAAAAAAATAAGATCTTTTGCAAGTTCAATGGGCCCCTGCCCGGGAAGCCCAACCATACATCCTGCTCCTACTTCGTAACCTAATTCTTTTAATTTAAACAAGTGTCTTTTTCTATTTTCAAAAGTATCACTTGGATGGAGTTTATTGTATAACGCTTCATCTGCAGTTTCGTGTCTCATTAAGTATCTATCTGCTCCTGCTTCTTTCCATGCCTTATATTCATCAAACTCTCTTTCACCGATACTTAAAGTTATTGCAACATCGAACTTTTTTATTTCTTTTATTAAATTAGACATAATTTCCTTTGTATAATATGTATCCTCACCGGATTGCAATACAACAGTTTTTATGCCTCTTTCAGCAATTAATTTTGCCCTGTCAATTATTTCATCAATTTTCATTCTATATCTTTTAATATTTTTATTTGGAGCCCTCAGACCGCAATATAAACAATCCATACGGCAATAATTTGAAAATTCAATAATTGCCCTGACATGAACTTCATTTCCAACATATTTTTCTCTAATTTCATTTGCATAATTTAATATCTCTTCATCATATTTCTCATTTTCAATTATATGCGCAAGTTCTTCAATGGTAAGAGAGTCTTTTCTTAATTTCTTAATTATTTCGTGCACAATCAACCACCTCTTGAATAAGCTTTTTAAATTCTTCATCACTTCTTTTTAAATTCTCGACAAAAATTATAAATTTATCATCTTCATATACCACCATTGGTGGTAAATAATATTCATTCCCTGCCTTTTCTATAAAAGATATTCTACGGCCTATTTTTTTGTTGATCCAAATTTTGCAATTATACTTTCTTGCAATTTTTTCTAAGATGCTCTTTAAATTACAATCTGACATCTCGGTCCCCCTTGTTTATTCTTTCTAAACCATCTAAAACAATCTTTTTCTGCTTTTCATCTATTTTTTTAATTTCTTTCTCCAAAACTTTTTTTCCTTCCTTATAAGTCTTTTCAGAAGCGTAATCATTTAAGTACTCATTCAATGTAAAAAGAGCGTTGGGGGTACAAAATCTTTTGACAAATCCGGGAATTGCAAATTCCATAAAGTGTTCTCCTGTTCTTCCTGCTCTATAACAAGCAGTACAGAAAGAAGGTATATACTCTTCTTTTAGAAGTTCGTAAATCACCTCATCAAGTGTTCGTGTATCTCCTAAGATAAACTGACTCTTTCTTATCACCTCTGGATCAGTTTCAGAATATGAACCAACACCTATGCTAGATCCTGCATCAATTTGAGATACACCAAGTTTTAAAACTTCCCTTCTGAGATCTGCCGGTTCTCTTGCTGTTAAAATTAAACCAGTATATGGAACAGCAAGTCTTAGAACGGCAACTAATTTTTTAAAATCTTCATCACTAACTTGATAAGGAGGTCTTTCGGCTATAGGTGTTCCAACTGCTGGCTCTATTCTTGGGAATGAAATTGTGTGTGGTCCTACTCCAAAGCGTTCTTCAAGATGTAAGGTGTGATATATTAATCCCATTACTTCAAATTTCCAATCATATAGTCCAAATAAAGCACCTATTCCAACATCATCTATTCCAGCAAGCATTGCCCTGTCAAGCCCATATAGCCTCCATGCAAAATTGGATTTTGGGCCGCGAGGGTGGAGCTTTTTGTATGTTGGATAGTGATAGGTTTCTTGAAAGATCTGGTATGTACCTATTCCCACCTCTTTTATGATTTTATATCCTTCAACAGTTTGAGGAGCAGCATTAACATTTACTCTTCTAATTTCGCCGTTACCATGTTTGGTATTATAAATAATATCAATTGTTTTAGCTATAAATTCAGGGGAATATTTTGGATGTTCTCCATATACTACAATTAAGCGTTTGTGGCCTTTTGAAACTAGTGCTTTTACTTCTTCTTTCAATTTTTCAAAGGAAAGTGTTTTCCTTACAACCTCTTTATTTGATATTCTAAAACCACAATATTCACAATCATTGATACAATCATTTCCAATGTATAGTGGTGCAAACAAAACTATTCTGTTACCATATACTTTTTCCTTTAAAGTTCTTGCTGCCTCAAATATTTCCTCCCATTGCTTTTCATCTTTTGCATTCAAAAGAGTAGCAACTTCATCTGGATCAAGTCTTTGTTTATTGAGAGATTTTTGTAATATATTGCGTATTTTTTCACTATCTGGATTAAGATTTGAGGATAGATTTTCTTTTATCTTTTTTTCATCGATAAAAGTTTTTTGTGTATCTTTTTCTTTAATAAACACATACATACTTTCACCCCTTTGTAATTGGAATACTTTTTACTTTCACATTTTTTATTTGTCCTAATTTTCCAGTAAAACTTCCCAATATGTCGTTTGTAGCTTTAAAGAGGACAAAGATTACTGCCATATTTTCGCTTTCTATTGGATATCCAACTCTAAGTTTAATATACCTTGAAAAATCATGTAAAATTTGATTCACTTTTTCATATGCATCGTCTCTATTTGTAACAATAATGTCTACTGTATAAAACCTTTCCATATAAAAATCCCCTTTCCTTTTTATTTTCCAAGGAAAGGGGAAAATTAATGCATTATTAGCATTTTCTAGCTTTTTCCCCTTTCCTTGGTGTCAGGATAAACTTCCCTCAACCTCAGAAAGGAATATTTTATTTAATTTTTAAAAGCTTTTAAAGGACCTTATTCTGTAACTACTTTATTTTTAACTGATCTATCTGTATAGTAAGTGTGTAGTAATTCGTGAGCAATATGGCTATTTGGTTTTTCAAGAAATTCTTCATAAAGCTTTTGAATATCTGGATTTTCATGTGATCTTCTAAGTGTACTAAGTTCGTCAATTGAGTAGATTGCCGAAGCACGCTTTTTGAGAATATCTGGATCTAGGCTCTTTGGTTGTCCACCACCACCTATACATCCACCAGGACATGCCATTATTTCAATAAAGTCATAATATCTTACTCCGTCTCTTATATCGTCTAGAAGTTTTTTTACGTTTGCAGTTCCATGTGCAATTGCAACTTTTAATTTTTTACCTTCTATATCAATTTCGGTTTCTCTAATACCATCTAATCCTCTTACTGCATTGAATTCAAGTTTTGGTAATTTTTTGTTTGTAATAAGTTCATAAGCGGTTCTAAGAGCAGCTTCCATAACCCCACCAGTAACGCCAAAAATTGCACCGGCACCAGTAGAAGTTCCAAGTGGATTATCAAAGTCTTCATCATCAAGCCCAATAAAGTTAATTTGTTTCATCTTTATAAGTTTTGCAAGTTCTCTTGTTGTAATAACATAATCTGTTGTTTTAATTTCTCTTCCATCTTCTAATTTTATCTTTTGTTGTGGCCTTGTAATTTCATCTTTCTTTGCAGTACATGGCATAATAGATACCATAATTATATCTTCTGGATCTACCCCAATCTTTTTAGCAAAGTATGTTTTAACAATAGGACTCATCATTTGTTGAGGAGATTTCGCACTTGAAGCATTGTTGATAAATTCAGGATATTCTTTTTCTAACAAATTGATCCAACCTGGACAACAACTTGTAAACATTGGAAATGGCCCACCATCTTTTATTCTTCCAATAAGTTCTGTGCCTTCTTCCATAATTGTCAAGTCAGCAGCAAAGTTTGTATCGAAAACATAATCAAATCCCAATCTTCGAATTGCAGCAACCATCTTACCTGTACTTACTGAACCTGGTTCCATACCAAATTCTTCACCTATTGCAACTCTTACTGAAGGAGCTGTTTGGGCGACTAAAATTTTGTTATCCTTTTTATCTAATATTTTAAGTACTTTTCTCCAATCGGGAGTTTCATAAATTGCGCCAACTGGACAAAGGTATGCACATTGTCCGCATGAAATACAGTTAGTTTCATAGACAGGCATATCAAATGCAGTTTGAGGAATGGTTTTATAACCTCTTTCGATCATGGAGTAGATATTCATTCCTTGAATTTCACTACAAACTCTTACACATCTTTGGCATTTTATACATCTAGAAAGATCTCTTTGGATTGAAGGACTGCTATCATCAAATACATCTGGAAGGTCCGAGACTTTAAATACAGGTCTAATATTATATTTTTGAACAAGCCTTTTTAGTTCACATCTTTGATCCGCTTCACAATACATACAATCGTTTGGGTGATTTGCCATTATAAGTGATAAATTAAACTTTACAGCATTTTCTACTCTTTCAGAATTCGTATTTATTTTAATTCCGTCATATACTTTGGTTGTACATGCAGGTTGAAGTGTTCTAGCACCCTCGATTTCTACGACACAAACTCTACAAGCTCCTATTGGCTCTAGCTCTGGATGATGACACAAAGTTGGGATTTCCATACCAAGTTTCTGGGCTGCCTCTAATACGGTCAAATTATCTGGAACTTCATACTCCTTTCCATTCAAAAAAATTTTTGCCATCATATCCCTCCTTAGATCTGTATTAACGATTTTTTTCACATTCTATCCCCATAAACGAGCTATCATATCCTTTATGTTTTTTTCTTTCTCAAGTAAATTATATCACAAAGTATTACCATTTGAAAAGTATCAAACTTGTGAATTTTTGTGATAAATTTATTTTTTTGAAATTAATTAAACAAAATTAGAAATAAAAGAATATTATAAAATTCTTTCTAAAACAATAATCCAAACAGGAATAGTAAATGCAGAAAGAAGAGTTGTAATGGCAACAGTAAGACTTATTTTAGAAGCATCACCAGTAATTGCATCAATTAATATAACACTGTTAATAGCTGTGGGCATAGCGCTTTCTAATACGAACACTCTTGCAAATTCATTATCCATTTTTGAAAGAAAAACGAAAATTAAGGCAAAAGCTGGATATAAAACCAATCTAATTATAGTTGAAAATATAACTGTATAAAAATTTACACTTTTAATCTTAATTTTCGATAGTGAAAGACCAGTAAATATTAAAAGAAATGGGATTGCAGAATTTTTAAGCATATTTATTGTTTCAATGAAGGGGACAGGAAGTTGTTTATAGCTAATACCAAAAATAGACAAAAGATAAGCAAAAGTTATCACATAAAGGTATGGTAACTTAAGTATGTTTTTTAAATTAATTTTTTCTCCAATAAAAGAAGGTAAAACAATTGAGGCAACAAGCATATTAATTACAGAATAAATAACACCATATGACATAGCTTTTTCTCCCCAAATAGAATACAAAATGGGATACCCAAGGTATCCCGTGTTAATGTATATACTATTTGTCAAAATTAAAAATCTATCCTTTTTAAAAGCAAATGATAAAATATAAAACAAAATAAATAGGAATAGTATTCCTAATCCGTAAGATTTAAGATATGATAATTTCGGAGGATAATCATTTATAAATGTAAATGACAAAACACTTGCCATTATCCATAAAGAAATTTTAGATATAATCTTTATATCGTAAGGAAAAATTCTACCAAAAATATACCCCACTATTATAATCAAAAATGGTGGTAAAATTGTTAAAAATGCATTGATCATTCTTTGTTTGAGCTCCAAATTGTATCATTTTTGTATTTTATTTCTTTAATTTCTTCTGGAAATACTATATTTCTTTCCTTAATTAGTTCTAATAACAAATCTTTTGGTAGTGATGTTTCAACCCAAAGTTCTTCGATTGTGACTTTCTCATATCCTTTGTTTGCAAAGTTCTGCAAAACTTTTGATAAAGCCTTTTCATATCTTTCCCAATTCATTTCATAATTATTTTCACTAAAATTAGATTTTTTTATATCCTTTTCACTCATGAAATTCCTCCTCCTTTAATTTTTCATAAGCAATTTTTGCTGCCAATTTTTCTGACTCTTTTTTTGAAAAGCCCTCAGCTTTTGAATAAATTTTACCATCTATATAAAGTGTTGTTATAAATTTATTTTTTTGTGATACAGTATCATATACTGGTAATTGTTTAAAACGGTCTTGGGTAATTTCTTGGAGTTTTGTTTTATAATCAAAAATTCTCTTTCCACTAAGAAAAATTTCTATATACCTTTTAAAAGTATCATGGAATACATTTTCTAAAACATTTAAATCTTTTTTGCAATCAACATAAATTGCCGCAACTAATGCTTCAACAACATCTGCAATTATAGATTTTTTGTATTTTCCGCCACTTTTTAACTCACCTTTTCCAAGAAAGATATAATTTTGTATTCCAATACCTATTCCAATTTCATATAATATATCTTCACTTGCTACTGCTGCTTTGATTTGTGCCATTGTACCTTCGTTTAAATTGATAAACTCTTGGTAAAGAATTGTACTAAGCAATAAATCAATAACTGCGTCTCCAAGGAATTCCAAACGTTCGTAAGATTTAACTTTATTCTCATGTGCGAATGATGTATGTGTTAAAGCAGTGAGCAAGAGTTCTTCATTTCTAAATCTGTACCCAAGTTTATTTTCAAGTTCCTCGGGTCGTAATCTTTCCATTCTTCCACCCCAACTACTTGTATTGTCCTTAATTTGTTATTTTTAGATTCCTTCCATATAACCTTGATTGGAACGGCAAATTCTGGTTGTAATTTCCCTACTTCTATCCAATACCTAGAGTTTTTGACTCTATAAATTGAAGGGTTTGCAATTACATGTAATATTAGTGGTTTTTTAGCTACTATTACTTCATCTATAACGTCAATATTTTCAATTTTTTTCTTTATTTCATTAATGTTATCAACCATAGGTTTAACATTAATGATTGCAATATTTTTAGAAAGTGGTCCTATAATTTTTACATTTGCAAGTTCAAGATTTTTGGGGACATTTTCAAGTAATATTTCATTAGCAAAATCAACTGCTTTTCCATGATAATCCAAATTTGTCATGATCTTTAAAAGATGTTTTAATTTACAACCTTCCCTTTTTGAATTTTCACCTATTCTCTCCAATTTAAATGAATAAAAATCCAAAATATTTTGGATTTCAGATTTATTTAAATCACCTAATGGCGCATATAAACCATTGAAAACTTTTAATCCTGTTTTTCCCCAGCTATCACTTTGATTTGAACCAGTTATAACTAATCTATCTTTTGCATATTTTTTTACAGTATTCATTTTTACAGTTTTGGTACACATGTTACATGAAGGTCCATTTTTCCATATTTCTTTTTGATATAATGATTCAAGAAATGTAATCTTTAATCCCATTTTTTCAGCAGACTTTTTAACAATTTCAATACTCCTTTTATATGTAAAAGGTCCATAAACAACGTTGGCTAGTTCAACATTTTCTGGTCCAAGTGCTTCTTTAGTAAGAAGAGCTGCCACTGTACTATCTAATCCTCCAGAAAATGCAATTACAACATTTTTATTACCATATTCTTTGACAACTTCTTTAATTTCATTTTTTATATTTTCCACTAATTTTTCTGTGCTCATTTTTATCCTCCTTCAAGTTCGTGTATACTCTTAATTTTCTTATTTAAACCATTCTTTTCTACAATCAAGTATTCAGAAGTAATCTTTTTTATTTTATAACCATTTATTATGTCATTTCTTTTAAAAATTAAGTTTTTCTTCCATGCTATGGTAAGCAGAAAAGGAAATAACCTAAAAAATTTATAATAAATATTAAATTTGTTTATAAATAAATTTAAAATTAAATTAATTTCAAATTTTTTTTCAGTAACTTTTGAAACAGAAGTGCCTTCAGGTGGAGTTTCATTATTTACATTCAATCCGATACCAACTACAATTGCCTGTACTTTTCCATTTTTGCTTATTATTTCTGTAAGTATACCCGAAAGTTTTTTTTCTTTAAAAAATATATCATTTGGCCACTTAATTTTAGCAGATATTTTCAAATTTTTCAAAATTGACAATAGTGTAATTGCTGAAAGCTTAGTGTAAAAATTAGGATATTTTAAGTTTTTCTTAAAAAGTATAGAAAACCATAATCCGCCCTCTTGTGAAATCCATACTCTTCCAAGTCTTCCCCTGCCTTGAGTTTGAACTTTTGCTAATACTATTGTTCCATTGTCGAGATTTTTATAATTCTCTTTCACATATGTGTTTGTACTATTTATTTTTTCAAAACAAATTAACTTACTTCTTTCTAGCATACAAAAACCTCCGTATTAAATCTCGATAGAATATACTGCTAAAAATTAAATAAACTAAAATTCCAATCAAAATTTGTATCAAGAACCAAAACTTATTATCTGTAAAATCAGTCAGATATATTACAAATAACATTATAAGACTATTTAATGATATCTTTAAAAAGTCTTTTATCGGAAAAGTCTTTACAGAAAATAATAAATATAAAACTCCTATAATACCTGCAATACTTGTAGCTAAAGCAACTCCATTTGGTCCATATTTTAGACCAAAAATTATATCTAAAATAATATTTGACAAAGATACTATAGTAGCTGCAATAAAAGGTGTTTTTGTGTTTTTTATAGCATGATAACTTCTAGAAATAGTTGAATAAATTCCATAAAAAGGTAATCCTAATGTATATGCGATTAAAATTTTAGATGTAATCATTGTGTCTTTAGAAGTAAATGCTCCATGTTCATAAAAAAATCTAATTATTGGAGTTGATAAAAAGATTAATCCTACCATAGATGGTATTGTAAAAAATAAGGTTGATTTTAATGCATCATTTAAATGGTAATTAAAATTTTTTCTGTCATTCGATATCTTTGATAAGACAACCGTAGAGACTGATACAGCAAAAAGGCCATATGGAAGTAAATAAAATCTAGAAGCGTACTGCAGGTATGAAATACTTCCTTTGTCGTAAAAGGATACAACATTCATATCAACAACAGTGTTTATTTGTGAAACTACCATAGTCATAAATGTAGGAAAAAATAATTTCAAAAAATGTGGAAAATGCTTTATCGTAAAATAATATTTATGTTTTATGATTGATTTTATAATACTAAAAAACATTAATATTGACCCAATTAAGAAACCTACCGTAGGTGAAATTATTCCATATTTTGTTGATAAAAATGTCCCTATTATTATTGTTATGTTAGATATACTTGGAGTCAATGCTGGCCAAAAAAATTTGTTATTCGTGTTTAAAATTGAATAAGAAATTGCCCACAAGAATATAAAGTATATTGAAGGTGACGTAATTAATAAAAGCTTTTTAGCCAATATCTTTGTTTCGTGTGAGCTGCCTGCTCCAAATAGGTTGATTATTAGATCTGGGAAAAAATAAGATAATATAACTAATGCCAAAATTATTAAAGAAAAGCCATTAATAACAGATGATAGAAATTTATCTTTTTCCTCTCCACTTTTTTCTGAATAAAGTGGTACGAATGCAGAAGACATAGCTCCTTCACCAAAAACTTTTCTAAGAAAAAAGGGAAACATGATGGCTATAAAGTATGCATCAAGTTCATATGAAACACCGAAATATTTTGCAAATAAAACATCTCTGAATAGTCCTAAAATTCTAGAGAAAAATGTTGCAATAGAAAAAAGAAGGCTACTAAAAAGTATTGACATATTTTTCCTCCCAACGTTTCCTTTCAAAAAAGTATTATAGCACTTCTATTAAAAATGGTCTATTTGTGGTAAAATATCATTGAAAAATAAGTTGCAGGAGGTGTTTTAGGTGGTTATTCTTTATTCAGCACTTGTTATGGGCGCCTTGGGATTAGGATTTGGGTTATTTCTTGCATTTAGCAATGAAAAGTTTAAGGTCGAAGTTGATCCAAGAATTGAAGAAATAACAAAAGTTCTTCCAGGGATTAACTGTGGTGCTTGTGGATATCCTGGCTGCGAAGGTTATGCTTCCGCTATTGTAAAAAAAGGTGATGCAATTGATAAATGTCTGCCTGGTAAAAAAATGGGAGTAATTGAAAGAATTAAAGAAATTTTGGAACAAAATAAATAAAAATATGACTAAAGTTGAAATAGCAAGTTTAAGTAGTCTTGGATACACAATTAATGAAATAAAAAATGGCTACATAAAAAGCCAAGATATTCAAAGAAAAAAGTTTATAGAAAGCAAACTAACAAGATGGCTGGAATTTTCAGGAAATGGTATTCTTACATTTTTTGATGATGAATATCCTGAGTATTTAAAAAACATTTGGAAGCCACCAGTTGTACTTTTTTATAAAGGAAACATTCATCTGCTAAAAAAAATTTGTTTTTCTGTAGTTGGGACTAGAAGCATGACAGCATATGGAAAAAGTATTACTGAAAAGTTTGTGAAAAAACTAAGTGAATTTTTCGTTATAGTAAGCGGAATGGCAATTGGGATTGATGCCGAGGCTCATAAAAATTCGAAACAGACAATTGCTGTGCTAGGATGTGGAGTTGATATTTGCTATCCAAAGCAAAATAAATATATATACGATAAAATATCTAAAGAGGGATGTCTAATTAGTGAATATTTGCCTTGGGAAAATCCAAAAAAACATTATTTCCCTCTTAGAAATAGGATCATAGCTGGGATTTCTGAAGGAGTTTTAATAGTTGAGTGCAAGAAAAAAAGTGGGACTATGATTACAGCTAATTATGCAATTGATTTTGGTAAAGACCTTTTTACTGTTCCGGGTAACATATTTTCCTTAAATTCTGAAGGACCAAATTTTTTAATAAAAAATGGTGCGTATCCTGTTACAGATCCTGATGAAATATTAGATTTCTATATGATGAGAGGTGTTATAAATGAAAGTAATAGAAAAAATTGAAGATATGAAGAAAATATCGAAGGAAATTCTCGAATCAAAAAAAACTATAGGTTTTGTTCCAACAATGGGTTTTTTACACGAAGGTCATCTATCGCTCGTAAAAGCTGCAAAAAGTGAAAATGATATAACAATAGTAAGTATTTTTGTTAACCCAACCCAGTTTGGCCCGAATGAGGATTATAACAATTATCCCAGAGATCTTGAAAGAGATCTCTCAATGTTAAAAGATATGGAAGTTGATTATGTTTTTGTGCCATCAGTTGAAGAAATGTATCCAGATTCTTTTTCAACATATGTTGAAGAAATAAAACTTTCGAGATTTTTGTGTGGTGCTTCAAGACCTGGCCACTTTAGAGGAGTTTGTACTGTTGTTACTAAGTTATTTAATATTGTAAAGCCTACAAGAGCCTACTTTGGTCAAAAAGATGCACAGCAATTTAGAGTTTTAAGAAGAATGGTAAGGGATTTAAACATGGATGTAGAGCTTGTTGAAATGCCTATTGTAAGAGAACCTGATGGACTTGCATTATCATCAAGAAATACTTATTTAAATGACGAAGAAAGAAAAGAAGCTGTTAGACTTTATAAATCATTATTGAAAGCTAAAGAATTAATAGAATCGGGAGAAAAAGATGTTGAAATTATTAAAAATGAAATGAAAAAGATTTTAACACATCCGTTGTTAAGAATAGATTATATTGAAATAGTAGATGAAGAAAATTTGGAGCCTGTAGAAAAAATAGATCGAAGAGTTATAATTGCAATTGCAGTATTTGTTGGAAGAGCAAGATTAATTGATAATATGATAATATAAATAAGACAAGGAGCTGGTACAATTGATTTATAAGCTTATTTACGGAAATCCTGATGTAGATAGTGAAGCCGTAATAAAAGAAAAAAGAGTTAAAATACTTCCAAAAAGCGAAAAATATAAAATTGAAAATATTTTCGAAGATATTTCTTTAAAAAAAGAAGGAGAATTTTTAGTATTAGAAAAGAAAATAGAAGAAGGAATGATTTTTGGATTTGGCGATAAAGTAGGACAATTTAATAGAAGAGGAAAGCAATATATATTCTGGAATACCGATAATTTTACTCACCATCCAGGTTCTGAACCTTTATATAAAAGTTTCCCGTTTTTTATTTTTGTAAATGAAAATAAAAAATATGGAATATTTACAGATTATCCGGGATATATGGAAATTGATTTGGATAGTGAAGGAAGAAACATAATAACATTTAAAATTAGAGGGGAAGGATTTACTCAGTATGTTATTTTAGAAGAAAAAATAGACAAATTATTAAAAAGTTATCTGTATTTAACTGGTAAAAATGTAGCTTTTCCCTTTTGGAGCCTTGGATATCAGCAAAGCAGATGGAGTTATTTTTCAAAAGAAGAAGTGTTAAATTTGGCAAAGACTTTTAGAGAAAAACAAATCCCCTGTGATGTTATATGGTTAGATATTGATTATATGGATAGTTTTAAATTATTTACATGGAATAAAGAAAAGTTCTCTGATCATAAAGAGATGCTAGAAGAATTGCATAAAATGGGATTTAAAGTATCTGCAATACTAGATCCGGGAGTTAAGGTTGAAGAAGGTTATAGAGTATTTGAAGAAGCAAAAGATAGATATTTTTTAAAAGACAATATGGGAAAAGATTTTGAAGGTGCAGTCTGGCCCGGTAGAGTTAGATTTCCTGATTTTACGAGCAAAAATGTCAGAAAATGGTGGTCGCAAAAAGTTAGAGAATTTGTAAAAGATGGTATTGATGGAATATGGAATGATATGAATGAAATTGCAATTTTTGGAACCGATGAAGATATAGCACATGCAAAAGAAAAATTGGAAAATTTAAAGTTAGAAGATGGAATAGGTGTTGCTGGGGCATTTGGAGAAATTGGTTCCATACCGAGGAAAGATAGAGGAAATGAAATTGTACATTTAAATGGTAAAAAACATTATAAACTAAGAAATGTATATGGTTTCAACATGATTCGTGCTACTCAGGAAGGATTTCCAAAAAATTACAGAAATATAAATATAACAAGAGCTGCATATTCAGGTGTGCAAAGGTTTGGCGGTGTCTGGACTGGTGACAACCATAGCTGGTGGGAACATATATTGCTTGAAATCCAAAGAATTATGTCTTTGAGTTTAGTTGGAGTTTTTAATACAGGTTTTGACGTAGGAGGATTTGGTGGAAACACATCTGCAGAACTAATGGTAAGGTTTATGCAATTAGGCTCTTTTATGCCACTATTTAGAAATCATTCTGCTATTGGAACGAGAAGGCAAGAACCTTGGACTTTTGACAAAAAGTATGAAAAAATACTAAAGAAGATAATTGAATATAGATATAGACTTATTCCTTATTTGTATAGTGAATATATGATAGGTATTTTAAAGGATATTCCATTAATAGCGCCTTTATTTTTGCATTTTGAAAAAGATAAAAAAACTTATCAGATTGATGATCAATTTATGGTTGGAAGAAGTATTATAGTTGCCCCAATCTATAAACCTGGAGCAAAAAGCCGTTTAGTTTATCTTCCAAAGAGATCTTATGATTTGAACAATAATAAATTCTTAAACAAAGGATGGCATGAGGTAAATGCAACATTAGAAGAGATACCGCATTTTGCGTTAGATGGTTCAATTATTTTAACGCAAGAATCAAAACAATATTTAGAAAATTCATATGACGATGAAATTTTTGGAAAAGTATTTGCTTATAGTGGTAAAGCAATAGGTTATTTTTATGAAGATGATGGAAAAACAAATAATTATAAAAAAGGAATGTATAACTTATACAAGTTTATTTATGAGCACGGTGAAATTAAAATGAAGAAAATACGTGAAGGATATAAACACAAAAAGCGCAATTTTTCTTTTGAAATATTTACAAAGACCAGTATAGAGAAGATAAATAAAGAATTTTAGGAGGTGTAATTATGCAATTTAGAGAATGGACCAAAGAATTATTTGGGCGAAAAATGATAGTTCAACATGGAAAAGTAGCTAAACAATCAGCTGGTTCCGTCTGGGTGCAATTTGGGGATAGTGTGGTACTTGCTACAGCAAATATTTCTGATAGAACTATAGAAGGAGTAGATTTTGTTCCTTTAACAGTTGAATATCAAGAAAAATTTTATGCTGCGGGGAAAATTCCTGGAGGATTTATTAAGAGAGAGGGGAAACCTTCTGAATCTGCAATACTTTCTGCAAGGTTAATTGATAGACCAATAAGGCCTCTATTTCCAAAATATTTAAGAAATGATGTTCAGTTAATTGTTACTGTATTATCTGTTGATGGTAATACTCCACCAGATGTAACTGGAATAATAGCTGCTTCACTTGCACTAAATGTTTCAAAGATTCCTTTTGAAGGTATTGTTGCAGGTGTAAGATTGGGATATGTAGATGGTAAATTTGTTGTTTTCCCAACTGAAGAACAGCTTGAAAAAAGTAGGCTAGATATTGTTGTTGCTGGAAGTAAAGATGCAATTACAATGGTAGAAGGTGAAGCAAAAGAAGTAACGGAAGAAGAGATGGTAAATGCATTAATGGTAGCACACGATGCTATCAAGCAGATAATTGAATTCGAAGAAGAAATTTTAAGTCAATTTGATGTGCAAAAAATGGAAATTGAAGAGCCAAAACCGAATGAAACATTAATAAGTAAATTTGAAGAAATGATCTCAGAAGAAGAATTAAGAGATAAACTCTTAATTAAAGAAAAGCTAGAAAGATCTGCAAAATTAAAGGAATATAGAGATCAAATACTTGAGAAGATATTTGAGGATATTGAGATGGAAGATGATGAAAAAATTTTACAAGAATCTTTATTGAAAGAGTATTTTGATGAGAGGACAAAAAAATTAATGAGAAAAATAATTATTGAAGAGGGAATTAGAGCAGATGGTAGAAAAGTTGATGAGATTAGACCTATTACTTGTGAAGTTGGAGTACTTCCAAGAACACATGGTTCGGCATTGTTTACTAGAGGTGAAACTCAGAGTTTAGGAATTGTAACCTTAGGTGCACCTATGGAAGAACAGATAGTGGACACAATAATGGAAGAGGGTACGAAAAGATTTATTTTACATTATAATTTTCCCCCATTTTCTGTTGGAGAAGTAAAACCATTAAGAGGTCCAGGAAGAAGGGAAATAGGCCACGGGCATCTAGCAGAAAGAGCTTTAAAAGCTGTAGTACCAAGTGAAGAAGAGTTTCCGTATGTTGTACGGGTTGTCTCAGAAATTCTCGAATCAAATGGTTCATCATCAATGGCTACGGTGTGTTCTGGCTCACTAGCATTAATGGATGCTGGTGTTCCTATAAGAACTCATGTAGCTGGTGTAGCTATGGGCCTTATAATAGAAGATGGGAAGGAAGTTGTTCTTACAGATATTCAAGGATTGGAAGATCATTGGGGAGATATGGACTTCAAAGTTGCTGGCACGAGGAATGGAATAACAGCTTTTCAAATGGATTGTAAAGTTGCAGGTGTTGGTGAGGAATTACTTAAAAGGGCTTTGCAACAAGCAAAAGAAGCACGTATGAAAATTCTAGATATCATGTTCAATACTATAGAAAAGCCTAGAGAATCACTATCACCTTATGCTCCATTAATTGTAACAATTGAAATAGATCCAATGAAAGTAGGAGAATTGATAGGTCCTGGAGGTAAAGTTATTAAATCTATCATTAAAGAATATGACGTAGAAATTTCAATTGATGATACTACTGGTAAGGTTTCAATTTATGGAAAAGATCAAAAAAAGGTTAATGAAGCGATAGAATATATTAAGACGATTACTAAAGATATTGAAGTAGGAGATGTGTTTGAAGGAAAAATTACAAGAATTGAACCTTATGGTATTTTTGTTGAATTAATGCCTGGAAAAATTGGGCTTGCGCATTCAAGTAAACTTGGTGAAGATTCTAAAAACTTTAAGGAAAAATATAAAATTGGTGATACTATAAAAGTTATTGTTGTTAATATAGATGAAAATGGAAGAATACAACTTGGGAAAACTAATTAATAGTTAATGGGTGATATGATGAAAAAGGTTGTATTAAGTAATGGATTAGAAGTATATTATTACAAAATTGATGGAATTAGGTCAGTAACAATAGCTTTCAATGTAGGAGTTGGTTCTGTATATGAACCAACCAATCTTCTTGGTATTTCTCACTTTATAGAACACCTTTCTTTTAGGGGAACAGAAAAATATTCTATGAAAGAACTAAAATTAACTGTTGAATCGGTTGGAGGGTTACTTAACGCATGGACGGATAAGGAAAATACTGTATACTACGCCAAGGTACCTTCATCAATGGCTTACGAAACTTTTGACGTGTTAAAAGAAATAGTTTTTCATCCGGTTTTCAAAAAAGAAGATTTGGAGCTTGAAAGAGAAATTATTTACCATGAATACCTATCAAATAAAGAAGAACCTTTAAATAATTTGTATGAATTAATGTTTCAAGAAGGAATAAATGGGCCTCACTCAAAACCTGTAATTGGCTTTGAAGAAACTATAAAATCAATAGGATTGGACGATATAAAAGAATTTCATGGAGAATTTTATAATCCATATAATGTAAAAGTGATAATAGTTGGTCATTTACCTGAAGAAATTTTTGGTAAAATTTTAGAAGAATTGGAGAAAATTAAAAGGCCTGGTGAAAGAACAATAAAACATAAGAGCATTATTAAGCATGGAATTATACGAAGAAAGATAATGAAAAATGCAAATCAAGTACATATCTTATATGTAACTGATGGTTTTTCATTACAAGAAACGGATAGATATGCAGCAATTGTCTTGAATACTATTTTAAGTAGTGGAATGAGCTCATATTTTTTTGAAGAAATAAGGGAAAAAGAAGGCCTTGTTTATGATATTTATACTTCAAATCTTGCGCATAAAAATTGGGGAATTTTTAATATTTATGCGGCGACTTCAATAGAAAAGGTTCAAAAATTTCATGAAAAGATGTTAAATTCAATTAATAATTTTAATTTAACTGATGAATTATTTGAGTACGGTATTAAAAGATTAATTGGAAAACTTGAACTTTCCACTGAAAATACTTCAACTTTGACGACGCTTATAATTGAATATATATCAAATGAAGTAGAACCAGAATTACCCAACGATATTGTTTCTAAGATAAAAAATATTACAAAAGACAACGTAAATAGCGTTTTTGAAAAATTATTTAGCTCTAAATGGTCATTGTTTTATGTAGCAAATGAAAATATTGATTATTTTGACAAACTTGGAGGGGTGAAATTTGATTATTTGGAAAAACGTTAATAAAGTAAAGCCAGGTGAAAAACTTGGCGAGGATGTTTATGATCCTTCCGGTTTTATTATCTTACTAAAAAAAGGTTCAATATTAAAAGAAGGGGATATTGTCCTTCTAAAAAGCAGAGGAGTAAATTCTCTTCCTATTTATGAAGAAGAAATATTTATTAGTAGCGAAGTAGAGCCAACAATTGATTACGAAAACTATCGAGCCCTCTCTGAGGAATTAGAAAATGCATTAAATGAAATTAAAAATGGTCAAATGAACATAAGTGCTATGGTAGAACAATCTGAAAATATTTTGAATGAGGTATTGAAAAAAATTGATGAAAAAATATTAAATTTGTTAAACAATGACTCAAAACCTCTTATAAGGCACTGTATAAATGTAGCTGTAATTTCCTCAATAATTGGGATAAATTTAGGTTTTGACCGCGAATTACTAACAAAGCTAGTTATTTCTTCATTTTTGCATGACTTATCACATGACAAACCGATTCGTGATGTGATAAACTACTATGATACTCACCCAATAAAATCAGCAGCGTTAATAAAGAATTACTTTGAAACAAATAATGATATACTTCTTGGCGTTTTACATCATCATGAAAGATACGATGGAAAAGGATTTCCAAGAGGTTTAAAGGAAAGTTCGATACCAATTTTCTCTAGAATTATTGCTGTAGCAGATGCTTATGACACTTTGATTAGTAAAGATTTTCCAGGCGATGCTTTAACTCCTTACGAAGCTTTGAAATTTATAATTATTAATTCTGGAAAATACTTTGACCCTCAAATTGTTTCAAAATTTGTCCATTATGTTGGAATTTATCCAACTGGTACAATTGTTGAACTTAGTGATGGTAGAAAGGGTGTTGTTCTTAAAGTATCTAATGGTGTGTTTCCCATTGTAAAGGTAGAAAATAGGGAAATTGACATAAAAAAAGAAAAAATATCAATAAAAAGAATATTAAAAGAATAGGAGGAACAAATATGAGTGATTTTGACAAATTAACACCTAAACAAATTGTTGAAGAACTAGATAAATATATTGTTGGACAAAGCAAAGCTAAAAAAGCTGTAGCTATCGCTATTAGAAACAGAATTAGAAGACAAAAATTATCAGACGAATGGAAAAAAGAAATTACTCCAAAAAACATATTGATGATAGGGCCAACTGGTGTTGGTAAAACTGAAATTGCCAGAAGACTTGCACAACTGTCTGGCTCTCCATTTTTGAAGGTAGAGGCAACAAGATTTACTGAAGTTGGATATGTCGGAAAGAATGTTGATTCAATGATAAGAGAGCTGGTTGAGATAGCTGTTAATATGGTTAAGCAACAAAAAATGAAAGAAGTTGAAGAAAAAGCAAAGTTAAATGTTGAAGAGAGAATTTTAGATGCATTGGTTCCTTTGAAAAAGAAAACACAAATTCCGTTTGCAAATATTTTTGGAATGCAGATGGAAAAGCCACAACAAACTGATGATTATTCAGAAAATTTAAGGAAAAGAGAAGAGTTAAGAAGAAGATTACGTTCTGGAGAACTTGATAATGAAGAAATTGAAATTGAGATTGAAACCTCAAATTCGCCAATTGGTTTTATTGGACTTCCAGAAATGGAAGACATTGGTATGGATTTATCCAATGTCATTGGAAATATTTTCCCAAAACAAAAAAAGAGAAGGAGAATGAAAATTTCTGAAGCAAAAAAAGTTTTGCTTCCTATAGAAGAAGAAAAATTAATTGATATGGACGAAACAATCCAAACAGCTCTTGAACTTGCACAGAATAGAGGAATTATATTTATAGATGAGATGGATAAAATAGCAGCAAAAACAGGGAGTAGTGGGCAAGACGTTTCAAGGCAGGGAGTTCAAAGAGATTTATTACCAATTGTTGAAGGAACTACAATAACAACTAAATACGGTCCAGTAAAAACAGATTATATATTATTTATAGCAGCTGGGGCATTTCACGTCTCAAAACCTTCAGATCTTATTCCAGAACTTCAAGGTAGATTCCCAATAAGAGTCGAACTTGAGCCTCTTAAAGAAGAAGATTTTGTAAGAATACTAGTTGAACCTGAAAATGCTCTTACGAAACAATATCAAGCGCTATTATATACTGAAAACGTACAATTAGAATTTACAGATGATGGAATAAAAGAGCTTGCAAGAGTTTCTTACAAATTAAATCAAAAACTTGAAAATATTGGAGCCAGAAGACTTTATACAGTGCTTGAAAAAGTCTTAGAAGATGTATTGTTTGAAGCACCAGAAATAGAAGAAAAAGTTATTGTAGATGCTTATTATGTAACAAAGAAATTAAAGGGAATAATTGAAGATGAAGATTTAACTTCATATATTCTGTAGGAGGGGAAATTAAGTGAAAACTGCTACAAAGAAAAAGCTTAAAGAATCTTTACTTGCTTATTTGTTTTTATTACCATCTCTTATAGTTCTAGGAATATTCGTTTTCTGGCCAGTCGGTTTTTCCTTTGTTTTGAGCTTTTTTAAATGGGACTTTAGAAATATGAATGCCCCTTACTTTAATGGTCTTGATAACTATTTAAGCATTTTTGAGTTTGACTATCCTCCAAAATATTCATTTTTTGAGTGCTTTATTTTTTCAATTGGTTACATCTTTATTGCTATATTGATTGTCGTTACCTTTTACACATTAATAACAGTATTTAGTAAAAAAAAGAACATTCTTTTACTTTTACTAAATGTCATTCCGATTATATTAATTCCATTTTTTAAAAATATGAATTTTTATCTCATGATTTTCTTTGACATTGTAATTTTTATTTTGGTATTTTACAACTTTAAAAACAGAGAACAAATGAGACTTTACAGAAACTATACGTGGTTAAATGTGGCTGCTATTATTTTTACTTATGTTATGATAGAAGCAAGTAAGTTTAACGAAAATGGTTTATTAAACTTCTTTATGGACGCTAAAGACAAAAATTTATTTGTTAAAGCGTTAGTTAATACTTTTTATTATGTAATTTTAACCGTTCCTATTACTCTTGCAATATCACTTTTCCTTGCGGTTCTTTTAAACTCTAATATAAGATTTAAAGTGTTTTTCAGAACAAGTTATTTTATTCCTTTTGTTACTTCTGTTGTTGCTGTATCACTAGTGTGGAAATGGATTTTTAATGATGAATTTGGTCTTTTAAATTATTTCCTATCATGGTTTGGTATAGAGCCAATAAGGTGGCTTAAAGATGAAAAGTGGACAATTCCAACAATTGCCATTGTTTCTATATGGAAACAAATTGGATACGATGCAATTATTTTTCTTGCGGGTCTACAAAATATTGATCAATTTTATTATGAAGCTGCAGAAGTTGATGGCGCAAATTCATGGCATAAATTTTCAAAAATTACTTGGCCTCTACTTTCACCAACAACGTTTTTCTTATTAATAGTTTCGATGATTGGAGCATTTAAAGTTTTTGCACAAGTTTATGTTCTTTATGATGGTTTACCAGGCCCATATAATAACAGCGGTATGACAATGGTATATTATGTTTTTGACCTTTTCTACAGGCAACAAAGAATGGGAATTGCAAGTGCCGCTGCATATCTTTTGTTTGGCATAATTTTAATATTCACAGCTATTCAATATAAAGTTGGAAATAAAGTCGTAGAATACGTATCGTGAGGTGAAAGTGATGAAGAAATTGATTATCTACCTATTACTATCAATTGGTTTTGTTGTTATGATTATGCCTTTTGCATGGATGATTGTTACTTCTTTTAAACTCCCAAGTGAAGTTCAACAATGGCCCCCTAAATGGTTTTCAAAAAATTTCTTTTCTACAAGACAAGTAAAAGTTGAAACAAAAATTGGAGCTTTAAGAACATTGAAAGGCATAAGCTTAAGTGAGGCTCTAAGTTTTACATCATCAAAAGATGATGATCAAAATGTTCTAAATATATCAGTTGAAGATGATCCTTTTTATAGAGGTAAAATGATATTAGATATAACTGGATATGATTATATTGAAAAGGCTTCTATGGATAATTTTAGTAAGTGGCTCAAATCTTTGAAATTTCCACAGCAATTTTCAACTGAGTCTCCAGAAAAGTTCTTTGAAGAAGTTTTTCTCTTTTACAATAGCGGAAATTCTCCTTATTTTAAAAGATTAAACTACATTTCAAATCTTGAAACAAAAATTAACAATGCAATATCTGGAATAGAATTAGTAAGTAAATTTGTGGAAAGAAGAGTATCAGATAAGAGCGAACAAACAAGATTTAAAGATTTTCTAAATAAAGCTAAAGAAAGTCTTATTACTTTAAGAGAAGATATATTAAAATACAAAGCAGGTAAATCTTTAGTATTAACTAATGATGAAATTAACGAGCTTTATAAACTATTAGATTCTATAAATCTAGTCTATAGTGGTAAAAATGAATTAACAAATATTTTCAACACAAAGGTTGTAAATGTCATTTTACAAGAAAAGGATTACATTAAATTTTATTTAGAGGTATATAGATACTTTAAGCAATTACAAATTAAAAGAGTTGATAAGCCAATTATTGCAAAAGTTATGACAAAAAATGAACGAATAGCATTATTAAAAGAAAATTTAAAGAGATTACCTGAGTCAGAAATTTTAAACAATCTAATTGCCTCAGAAGATTTTGATAATCTACCTGAAAAGTTTTCTAAAAAGATTGACGACTATTTTTTAAATGAATATAAGATTGAGACATCATTTTTGAATAATTTAAAAAGTTTAATTGTTACATATAAAAATCTTTTAATTGAAGAAGGAATCGATTATGAACAAATTTTAAAGAATGGAAGTTTTGATGATTTGCTAGATATTTCTGATAAAATATTAAGTGATAGTAGTTCATATAAAATATTAAAAGCAAAAATTGGAAGTATTTCTGGTGAGTTAGAAAATTATAAAAGATTTTTGAAAGAGTTAATTCTGCTTACTGATCAGCTTGACTTAGTAAGAAAGGTTTATAATAATTCAATGAATTCATGGATGATTATTGATGCTCCAGAATTTGTTAAAGCAGTTAGAGTAAGAAATGGTGAAGTTATAGAAATTGAGTTGAATGGAATTGCACCTATTTATCTAAGCGATGACAATTTATCAACAATAAATCTTTCATTTACATTTGGTGAAATAATAAAGAATATATTCCAAAATTATGTTGATGCATGGAAAGCTGCGCCTTTTGGTCAGTATTATATTAATACAGTTTTTGTTGCGACGGCAACAACAGTATTAGAAGTAATATTAGCATCTATGGCTGCTTATGCATTTTCTTGGATGAATTTTCCTGGGAAAAATGCTTTGTTTGGTTTGTTCTTAGCAACAATGATGGTACCTGGTGAGGTTTTATTAGTGCCAAACTTTATAACAATTTCAAAATTTGGTTGGATTGATACATACTATTCGTTAATTATTCCTTGGATTGTTAGTGTTTTTGCTATATTCTTAATGAGACAACACTTTTTATCAATTCCAAAAGAACTATTTGATGCTTCGAAAATAGATGGTTGTTCACACTGGAGATTTTTATGGCAAATAGTTGTACCATTGAGTAAACCAGTAATAATAACTGGAGCACTTTTGAAATTTGTGGGAAGTTGGAATAGTTTCTTGTGGGTTTTAATTGTAACAAATTCTGACAAATATAGAACATTACCCGTAGGTCTTCAAAACTTTAGTTCAGATGTTGGGACATTATATAACCAGTTAATGGCAGCTGCGACATTTTCAGTACTTCCAGTGATCATACTATTTTTATTCACACAAAAATATTTCATTAAAGGAATTGCAAGAACTGGTTTAAAGTAATCAAGGAGGGGGTCATATGAAAATATTTCTTGATACCGCTAATTTGGATGAAATAAGGCGTGGTGTTGAATGGGGAGTAGTAGATGGAGTAACTACAAATCCAACATTAATCTCTAAAGAAGGAAAACCTTTTGAAGAAACAATTAAAGAAATTTGTAATATTGTACAAGGCCCCGTCTCAGCTGAAGTTATTTCCTTAAACTTTGAAGGAATGATAGATGAAGCAAGAAATCTTGCAAAAATTGATGAAAACATTGTAATTAAAATTCCTATGACTCCTGATGGAATAAAAGCTGTAAAAGTGCTTTCAAAAGAAGGAATTAAAACTAATGTTACGTTAATATTTAGTCCCAACCAGGCTTTACTTGCAGCAAAGGCTGGTGCAACGTATGTTAGCCCTTTTGTAGGGAGAGTTGATGATCTAGCAAATGATGGACTCAAAATTGTAGAAGAAATAATGCAAATATATGAAAATTACGGTTTTGAGACTGAGGTTATAGTAGCAAGTGTTAGACATCCAATGCATGTATTAGAAGCAGCACTTATTGGTGCTGATATTGCAACAGTCCCATTTAATGTTCTAGAAAAAATGTTTAAACATCCAATGACTGATATCGGTATAGAAAGATTTTTAAAAGATTGGGAAAAATATAAAACGGGAAGGTGAGTATTTTGTACAGAACTCATACTTGTGGGGAATTAAACATTAAAGATGTTGGAAAAAAAGTTGTTTTATCAGGCTGGGTTGATAGAATACGAGATTTAGGAGGGATAAAATTTATAATTTTGAGAGATAGATATGGTGTAACTCAGATAGTTGTAAATCCGGAATCGCCAGCTTATGAAATTTCACAGAAAATAGGAAGAGAATGGGTAATACAAATTGAAGGAACAGTTTCTGAAAGGCCTGAAAGTACAAAAACAGAAACTCAAACTGGTGAAATTGAAGTAATTGTAGAGAAAATAAATGTTTTATCAAAAGCAGAATTACCACCATTCTATCCAGGAGATAAGGTGTCAGAAGATTTAAGGTTGAAGTATAGATATCTAGATTTAAGAGATAAAAACATGAATAAAAATCTTATTATTAGGCATAAAATGGCACAAGCTGCTAGAGAATTTTTGAATAAACATGGATTTTTGGAAATTGAAACGCCTTATCTAACAAAGAGTACTCCTGAAGGTGCAAGAGATTTTCTTGTTCCTTCAAGGTTACAAAAAGGAAAATTTTATGCTCTTCCACAATCACCTCAACTATTTAAACAGCTTTTAATGGTTTCTGGATTTGACAAGTATTATCAATTTGCAAGGTGTTTTAGAGACGAGGATTTGCGTGCCGATAGGCAACCTGAATTTACTCAAATAGATATTGAAATGTCTTTTGTGGAAATGGAAGATGTTATAAATTTAATGGAAAACTTTGTTAGGTATGTTTACAGCTCTGTTGGAATTAAACTTCCTGAAAAATTTGATAGAATTACCTATGATGAAGCAATGGAAATATATGGTAGTGACAAGCCAGATAGAAGGTTTGGTATGGAATTGAAAGATTTAACAAATTACTTTAAAGACACTGATTTTAAGATTATTAAAAATGTTATAAACAATGGGGGTTCAATAAAAGGTTTTATTACCCAAATTCCTATTAGTAGAAAGATTGCTTCTGAATTAGAAAGCTACGTTAAAGAATTCGGACTTGGTGGTTTGCTATGGTTCAAGCTTGAAAATGGAGAAATTTCTTCGCCAACTAATAAATTCCTTGGCGGATCATATGAGAATATTTCAAAGGATTATAATCTCAAAGATGGAGATGTGGTTCTTTTAGCAGCTCATACAAATAGAGAGCAGTTAAATACCGCACTTGGAGCGTTGAGATTAAGAATTGCAAAAGAATATTTTAAGAATTTGGAAGAAGGTTTTGATGCATTATGGGTAGTTGATTTTCCATTTCTTGAATGGAATGAAGAAGAAAAAAGATATGTAGCTCGCCATCATCCATTTACAATGCCTAAAAACATTGATTCAAAACCTGAAGACATAAAGGCATATGCATATGATATGATATTAAATGGAAATGAAATTGGTGGAGGTAGTATAAGAATACACAGCTCTGAAATTCAAAGAAAAGTTTTTGAAATAATTGGGCTAACTAATAAAGAAGCAGAAGAAAAATTTGGTTTCCTATTAGAAGCTCTAAAGTATGGTGCGCCTCCTCATGGAGGAATAGCATTTGGTTTTGATAGAATGGTTTCAATTGCTTTAAGAACCTCTTCTATTAGAGATGTAATAGCTTTTCCAAAAACTACGAGTGGAACTTGTCAGCTAACAGGTGCGCCATCAAGTGTAGATAAAAGTCAACTAGAAGAGTTATCAATAAAATTATTTGATATTAAAGAAGGAGGGGATGAAAATGAATAACACTAAAGTAGAATTCATTGAAAAAGACCAATACACAATTGCAAAAGTTACAGGTGATATTGATGCATATCATTCAGCAGATGTAAAAAAAGATATTAGGGAAAAAATGTTAGCAACTGAAAAAGGTAAATTTGTAATTGATCTTTCAGAAGTAAATTATATAGACAGTGCAGGTCTTGGAAGTTTAGTTGCAATATTAAAAGATGCTAGATTAAACAATAAAGAATTAGCTTTATTGTCTCCAAAACAATCAGTTATGAGAGTATTTGAAATGACTAGGTTAGATAAAGTATTTCATATTATTTCATCATTAGAAGAGTTATAGGTGATAGATTATGCCTTGTAGAATAGCAATAGATGGACCTGCGGGTTCTGGTAAAACTACTGTTGCAAAAATTCTTGCCGATAAGTTGGGAATCTATTATCTTGATACAGGTGCGATGTATAGAATAATTGGGCTTTATCTTGATAAAAAAGGAGTTGAAAATGATTCAGATATTGAAAGAGAACTATCGACAATAAAATTAGAATTTATAAATGGAGATTTTTATATTAATGGTAAAAGAGTTGGAGATGAAATAAGGACCCCTTACGCTGGAATTTGTGCTTCAAAATATGCAAAAAAGGCTATTGTTCGTGAATTTCTAACTAGGATACAACAAAAAATATCTAAAAATGAAAATATTGTAGTAGAAGGCCGTGATATTGGAACGGTAGTAATTCCTGATGCTGAAGTTAAGATTTTTCTAGTAGCTTCTGCAGAGGAGCGTGCAAAAAGAAGATATAAAGAACTATTAGATAAAGGTGTTAAAGTTTCATATGAAGAAGTTTTGAATGAGATCATTTTAAGAGATAAACAGGACACTGAGAGAGAAATTGCCCCTTTAAGACAGCCAGATGATGCTGTTTTAATAGATTCAACTAAATATACGATAGAGGAAGTTATTAATAAAATTTTAGAGGTGGTACTAGAAAAATGCAAATTAAAATTGCAAAAGGAATAGGTTTTTGTTTTGGAGTAGAAAAAGCTGTAAATGTTACAAAAGAATTGTTGAAATCCGGTAAAAACGTTTTTACAGATGACGATATAGTTCATAATAAACAAGTAATGGAAGAACTTGAAAGATTAGGCTTATCATATGATAATGGCGATATATATCTTATTAGAGCACACGGCCTTCCAAAAGAGAAAATTGAAAAAATAAAAAAAGAACATAGAGTGGTAGATTTAACTTGTAATATAGTTTATAATTTATTTAAAACTGTTGAAGAATATGAAAATAAAGGATATCAAGTTGTTGTGTATGGAAAAATTACTCATCCAGAGATGATTGCCCTAAAAAGCTATTCGAAAAATGCAATTATTACTATGGAACCTCTTGTTGTAAAAAGTGATAAGATTTTTGTAGCTAGCCAAACCACAATGTCATACAAGGATTTTGAAAATTTTTATAATAAATTAAAAGATATCTCGATTTATAATGAATTTAAAGTGTTTAATAGCATTTGTAATATCACTCACAACAGAGAGATAGAAGTGGAGAAACTTTCAAAAGAAGTAGACCTGATGATAGTAGTTGGTGGAAAACATAGTTCAAATACTAGAAAATTATTCAATATTGCATCACAACATACAAAAGCTATACATATTGAAACTATTGATGAAATAAAGGAAATACCCAAGGGGGTCGATAGTGTTGGTATTATAAGTGGAACTTCTACACCAAAAGAAATAGTTGAAGAAATTGCTGCTGGATTAAAAAAGCTAGGAGGGATGCTGCAAATGGAAAACAATTTTGAAAAATTATTAGATTCTTATTTATTTGATAATGTAAGAAAAGGAGAGATAGTTGAAGCAGTAGTTTTAAGAAAAGGAGAATCAGAAATATTTGTAGATTTTGGATGGAAAAGTGAAGGAGTAGTAACTTCGGACGAATTAGTTAAAGATGTAAAAGATTATAAGATTGGTGAAAAACTTTCTCTAATACTTTTAAGAAAAAACGATGATGAAGGTATTGCATATTTATCAGAAAAAATTGTATATTCGAAAAAATTGAAAGAAATATTAAAAGAAAAATTTGAAAAAGGAGAAAAAATAATTGGTAAAGTTAATTCTGAAATAAAAGGTGGTTATAAAGTACTAATAGAAAATACAATTCAAGCTTTTCTTCCAAAAAGTGAATCAATGATATTTGATGGAAACATTCCAAAAAGTCCTTTGGAATTTAAAATTATAAAATTTGAAGAAAGAGGCAAAAGATTAAATATTATTCTTTCTAGAAAGGCATTTATAAACGAGCAAAAAGAAAAATTCTTTAATGAAAGAAAAGAAGGAGACATAATAGAAGGAATTGTCAAAAAAATTGAAAAGTTTGGGGCTTTTGTTAGAATTTTTGAAGGGATAGATGGATTGCTTCCAAATTCTGAGGTTTCATATGATACATCTTTGAAAGTAGAAGACGTGCTAAGCGAAGGACAATCAGTAAAATTATATATTAAAAAAATAGATAAAGAAAATAGAAAAATTCTATTGAGCTTAAAAGAATTAATGCCTGATCCATGGCAAAATGTAACGAAAAAATACAAAGTTGGAGATATTGTAAGTGGGAAAGTAAAAAATATACTTTCGTATGGTTTTTATGTCAATTTAGAGCCAGGAGTTGATGGACTTGTACATATTGATGATATTTTTTGGGGCAGAAGGGGAAAAATTAGTGATATAGTCTCAGTTGGAGATATAGTTAAGGTAATGATTAAAGAAATAGATCCAAACAATAAAAAGATGAGATTAAGTTACAAGGAAGTTGAAGGAGATCCATGGGAAAATATTGAAGAAAAGTATCCAGTAGGAAATACTATAACAGGAACTGTAAGTTTCATACTTGATAAAGGAGTGATCGTTGAAATTGAAAGAGGAATTAGTGGTTTTTGCCCAATCTCAGAAATTTCATGGAATTATATCTCTTCTGTAAAGGATGTTTTAAATGAAGGCCAAAAAGTCAAGGCTGTTATTACAGAACTTGATAAAGAAAACAGAAAAATGAGGTTGAGCATCAAAAGAGTACAAGAAAATCCTTGGAAAAAATTTAAAGTCAATCATAAAATTGGTGATATAGTTGCAGTAAAAGTTATAAAGGAATTAAAATCAGGTTATGTTGGCGCGTGTGAAAATGTTGAAATTTATTTACCAAAATCTCATGTTTTGAAAGAAATAACTTTAGGTGATGAATTAAAGGTAAAGATTATACAAATTAAAGAAGACGGTGAAATATTGAGAATTACTGCAAGTGAAAAAGAACTTGAAAATGAGAAAGTTATTGATAGTCTAAAAGAAGAATTTGAGAATGAAAGATACACAACAATTGAAAGGAAGGTAGACAATGCCAACAGTATTGATAGTGGGCAAGAGTAATGTTGGAAAGTCCACTCTTTTTAATAAACTCATAGGTTATAAAAAGTCAATAGTAGATGATAAAGAAGGTGTTACACGAGATGCGGTAAGTGGCCGCGTCTCGTATTATAGCAAAACATTTAATATAGTGGATACTGGTGGAATATTTGAAAACCCTGAAGATGATATAATAAACAAATCAAAAGATTTAACACTGAAAATGTTAAATGAAGCAGATTTAATTCTTTTTGTTATTGATGCAAGGAATGGTATAACATCTGAAGATTATTATCTTGCTGAAATAATAAGAAAGTCTAATAATGATGTAATTTTAGTATCTAATAAATCTGAAAGTGTAAGACGTGTTCAAAATAATTTACCTGATATTTATAAGTTAGGATTTGGTGATCCAATTTTTGTTTCAGCAGAGCAGGGAAAGAACATTGACACGTTAATTGAAAGAATAGTAAATGTACTTGAAAGCAAAGGACTATCACTAGAAGAAAATCTTAAAGAAGAAAGCCAACCCATTATCCGGGTTACATTTATTGGTAGACCAAATGCTGGGAAATCAACACTATTTAATTCCATATTGAATAAAGAAAGAGTTTTGGTAACACCTATACCTGGAACCACAAGAGATTCGGTTGATGAACTAGTAACCATTAATGGAAGAAAATACTTATTTGTTGATACTGCAGGTTTAAGAAGAAAAAGTAAAGTTGATTATAAAAGCTTAGACATGTATAGTAATGTGCGTTCAATAAAAAGTATAGAAAATTCTGATGTTGTAGTAATTTTAATTGATGCTATAGAAGGTATTACGCATCAGGATCAAAGAATTGCTGGAATTGCAGAAAACAGAGGCAAGGCAACTATAGTAGCCTTTAATAAGATTGACTTGATAAAAAACTTCAAATATAAGAAAGAAGAATTTATAGAACAATTTAATGAAAAACTTTATTTCATTAATTATAGCCCATTAATTTTTTTAAGTGCAATTAATAAGCAAGGAATTGATAATCTTATAAATGTAATTGATGAAGCATACAAGTCTCTTCATTACAGGGTTCAAACAAGTGCAGTTAATTCAGCAATACAAAGAATGATGGCGTTTACACCACCGCCAAAAGGTCTTAAGATTTTGTATGGAACCCAAGTTGATATACGTCCACCAACCTTTTTGTTTTTCACTAATGGTAAAAAAGTGCCGGAATTTTATCAAAACCATATAAGAAAAACTATTAGAGAAAATATTTATCCATTTGTTGGGGCTCCAATATTCTTAAAATTTAAATCGAGGCATTAAAAATTTTGGGAGGAGGGGGATTACATGAAAAAATTACTTTTTTTAGTTTTTATTTTAATTTTTTCAAGTCTTTTTGCTTTTAAAGTTATTATGGTTACAGATGTTGGGGGGTTAGGGGACGGATCATTTATGGATGGGACATGGTCTGGAATAGTTAGGGCTTGTCAAGAATATGGTATTGAATATGAAGTGATTCAATCAAAAGAACAAAGTGATTACATTAGCAATTTGAGCAAAGCAGCTGAATCAGCTGATGTAGTCTTTGCAGTTGGTTTTTTGATGTCTGATGCATTCTATAAAGTTGCGGAACAATATCCTGAAACCTATTTTGTTGGAATAGATTTTCACCAAGAAAAAGATTTACAAAATGTAATGACATTTACATTTAAAGAACAGGAAGGTAGTTTTTTAACGGGGTATTTGGCTGCTGGAATGACTAAAACTGGAAAGGTTGCTATTATCGGAGGTATTCCAATTCCACCTGTTAAAAGATATGAAATAGGTTTTAGAACAGGAGTTAAGGTCTATAATAGTATTCATAACACTAATGTTGAAGTAAAAGTTGTATATGCAAATAGCTTTACGGATCCAAAAAAAGGAAAAGAATTAACCCAAGCACTGATTGGCGAAGGTGTTGATATTATACAACAAGCTTGTGGTGGTACAGCTCTTGGAATAATAGAAGCTATAAAAGAGGAAAATTTAAAAAATGTTACTAGTAAAGAACTTAAAGAACTTATCGATTACATGTATTTAAATGGCGGATATTATATGCTTGGTGGAGATGTAGAGCAAGAATGGCAAGCTCCTGGTCATATTCTTGCAAGTGCCATTAAAAGAGTTGACACTGCAAGTTATATGGGTGTTGTTAAGGCATTTACAGGTGATTGGCAGCCTGGAAATATAGAATTGGGGTTAAAAGAAGACGGAGAAGGAATAAGCAGAATGCCATTTACAAAAGGATTGGTACCTAATGATTTAATTTACGAGCTTGAATATTTGATCAGTCTTGTAAAACGTGGAGAATTTAAAATTCCAGAGACTGAGGATGAATTAAATGCCCTAAGAGTTAAAATTCAGTTTTAAAGATATTTATCAAAAAAGGAAGCGGTAAAATGAAAAAATTGAATTATAACCTTTATATCTTAATTATCATTGCAATTATTTTTTTGCAAATTATATATTGGTATTTTGTTCAAAGTAACACTTATGGATTTTTATATTCGTTAAAAAATTCATCACATAATGTTGTTTCAAGTTATGATGGGAAATTAAAATTTATTTCATTCAACGAAGATGGTTTTAAAAAAAGTGATTTAAGATTTTTAAAGTCTAAAGGTGTAAATATTATAATTGGACCAAACTTTAGTAGTAGTATTGCCATTATAGAAAAAGGATTAGAAAAATACGGTTTGATAGCATTATCTCCAAGTATTACTTCAAATGATTTATTGAATAATAAAAATATTTTTTCTTTTGTTCCAATAAACAAAATACAAGTTGATGTAATTGTCTCTTTTTTGAAAGAAAAAAATGTTAAAAATGTTCTTATAGTACTTGATCCTTTTAATAAGATTTATTCTAAAGACTTTCTAGATATTCTTAAAACTTTCAATGGAAAGGCCGTGTATTTCTATTCCTCAAGACTTTCAAATATTGTTTTAGATAATTTTGATGCAATTGTAATAACACTATCTCCTAACTTAGCGCTAGATTTTTTTAACATACTAAGTGATTTTAGAGGAATAGTTTTACTATCCGACTCAGCAATAGACAGTTCTTTGAGAATATTACCCTCTTACAATAATCTATATCTTGTGGATTTTGGGTTTAAACAGGTTGATTGGTCTTTAATAACAATTAATGAGATAATTAATCTTTTATCAAAGCATAAATTTATTTCTTCCGAGCAATTTGTAAGTTATTTTACAAGTCATACTGTTGTAAATAATCAAGCTTTTACACCGGAAGGATATTTAATAAGGGATATACACATAGAAAAATTTGATATATTAAGAAAGGGGTTTTCAATTGAGAAAAAATAATGTTATTAGATTTAACTTAGCATTTTTTACAACTCTAATTATTATAATAACAATATTAATTCACGGTTTTCTACTAAAGTTAAATATTAGAGATTCTAGTAGATTTTTAGCTAACTATTTTGATAATTTGATCTCAAGTCGTGTATTTTTAAAATCAAAACTTGACAGGAATTTTTTTGATCCTCAAATGAAAATTGATCTTTCAAAAATTTTGGTTGAGGGGCCAAATGATTACATTAAGGGAATTTACTATTCATCGAATTCTATAAAATACGTTGAAAAATCTAGAGATAACTATCTTTTGTATGAAATTCCATTAACTTTGTTTAATTTTAACCAGTCTTCACTTAAACATTATGATATATTGGTAAATAATAAAATTGTGTACTCAAATGAAATATCAAAAATTGGTAGTGAATACCATAGCAATATTCTTGATTCAAAGTATTTATCAAAATATGGATTTGAAATAGTAGTAGGTTATAAAACCTCATTTTTTATTGGATCATATTTGTTAATTGTTCTACCAATTTTGGTTTTGTTGTTGATATTCTATTATGTTCTTTATAATTTAAGAAAAGATGCTGTAGGGTTGGATATAACTTTAAAAAATCTAACCATAGAATTGAAAAAAACTTTTGAAGAATTTAAGACTAAAAGAGTTTTAAGTTTTAATAAGCAGATAACAAATAACGAAAGAATAAATACTCTTCAGGAAATATTTATTAGTATGTTTAATGAATTTAAAAAAATATTGAATGAACATGAAAAAACTAATGAAATACTTGAAGAAACAATGGCAGAACTCGAGGAGACTAATGCAGAATTAATGGAAAAAAATTTACAAATTATCTCAGCTCTTGCTGAAGCTGTTGAAATTAAAGATTCAGTAACAGGGAATCATTCAAAAAATGTTATGAATTTATCTATAGAGCTTGCTAAAGAGCTTGATGTAAGTGATCCAGCAGAACTTGAAGCAATAAAATACGGTGCAATTTTGCACGATATTGGGAAAATAGGAATTCCAGAACATATTTTAAATAAACCTGGAAAATTGGATGATAAAGAATTTGAAATTATGAAAAAACATACTATATTTGGTGAAAAAATAATAAAAACTATACCTGGTTGGGACTTAGTGGCAGATGTAATAAGGCATCACCACGAAAATTGGGATGGTAGTGGATATCCAGATGGTTTGAAAGATGGAGAAATAAGCTTAAGAGCACAAATAGTTGCAATAGTAGATGTTTTTGTAGCATTAACTGAGGATAGACCATATAGAAATGGGTTATCCGTGGAAAAAGCTATTGAAATTATGAAAGAAATGGTTGGAAGCAAATTTTCACCTGAACTTTTTGAAAAATTCATTATGGTTCTAAAAAAACGCGGCTTAATAAATTAGTTGATTTAAATAAAAATTTATGATAACATAATAGCAGACTAAATTTTGGAAAAGGAGGAAAGGATATGAAAAGAACGTACCAACCTTCAAGAATCAAAAGAAAAAGAACGCATGGCTTTCTTGCAAGAAAGAAGACAGCAGGTGGTAGAAAAGTATTAAAGAACAGAAGAAGAAAAGGAAGATGGAGACTAGCAGTATAAAAAGGTTTGGTTTTAAAAAAGAAGAACGCTTGAAGCTCAGGAAAGACATTTTAAAAGTATACAAGAATGGAAAAAGTATTCAAAGTAGTTATTTTGTAATTTTGTATTGTAAAAATGGACTAGATTACAGCAAGTTCGCCTTTTCGGTAAAAAAGAAGTTTGGTAAAGCAGTAAAAAGGAATAAAGTAAAAAGATGGATGCGTGAAATTGTAAGAACAAATAAAATGAAAATTCCAAAAGGATACGATTATTTAATTATTGTTAGAAAATTGTTATCAAAGGATTTTGAATATATTCAATTTAGTCAATTTAAAGAAGCATTTTTAGAGTTATTCGAAAGGATAGGCAATGAGGAAAATAATATTAAAGCTGATTAGATTTTATCAGAAATTTATATCTCCTTTAAAACCACCAACATGTATTTATACACCTACATGTTCTGAATATACTTATCAAGCGGTCCAGAAGTTTGGAATTTTTAAAGGGCTTTTCCTGGGCTTCAAGCGTATTTTAAGATGTAATCCATTGCATGAAGGCGGATATGATCCAGTTCCAGAAAAGTTTTATATTTTTAAGGGGAGGCGGTCTGGTTGAAAAGAATAATTGCCGTCATTTTTTTGTTTGCTACACTTATAATGATTGCTGGTACAATTTCTGTGGAAGAAAGAACTGATGGAATATATGTTTTTACAAAATTTATGGAATATAAATTTGACTATAATGGAAATTTAAGTGAAGTATATAGAACTATTGAGAGAAGAACAAGAATGTTTTTATATTCAAACGATGGTTTTGATATTGAAGGTATTAGTTCAACACCAACTTTTAGTTGGCAAGGATTAAAGGATGGAGATAAATATACTGAAGTTACATTGAAATTTAACTATTCTGATGAAATTGAAAAAATATATAATTTCAAAGAGGGTCCAAATTATACATTTGATGTATCAGTTTTATCTTCGAAAGAAGTTGTTGTCCATGTGCCAAGAGTAGGTTTCGAAAATGATGATAGGTTTAGGAATAACATCTTTTTATCATTTTATAGTAAGGGTGACATAATTTCAATTATAAAATTTAATGGTAATACTCTAGGTGGGAATAGTGTTAAGGGATCAAATTTAAGATTCTTAGTGTATATTGGCCCTTATAAAAAAACTCTTATTAAAAGTGCATTTTTAGATGACTATGATTTAATTTCAGAAATGCTTAAAACAGTATCAGGTGTAGGTGGCTGGTTTGACTTTATACTTTATCCTTTAGTTTATTTCTTTGGTTGGATTAATGATTTTACCAGAAATTTTGGTCTTACAATTATCGTATTTACAATTATTGTAAGGTTTGTCTTATATCCTCTTTATCACTCACAAACAAAGTCAATGATTAAAATGAGAAAGTTACAGCCAATAGTGGAACAGATTAAGAAAAAATATAAAGATCCACAAAAACAACAACAAGAATTACTTAAGGCATATAGAGAAAATAAAATCAATCCTGCAAGTGGATGTTTAATGGCTTTTGTGCAGCTTCCTATATTCATAATTCTTTATCAAGTTATTAGATACTATCAAGAAGAATTTGCTTTTAGTGGAAGATTTCTTTTCTGGAATGACTTAACAGCAGGTGGATTTAGTGCAAATTGGATTTTTTTGGTAATTCAGATAGTAGCAGGGTATTATCTAGCACTTATTACTAGTCAAGATTCAAGGACAGCATGGCAAAGCATAATAATGAGTTTTATTTTCCCATTTTTATTCATTGGTTTGCCAAGCGGAGTGTTCCTCTATTATACGGCAAATACTTTGATACAATTAGGTATAACCTATTATATCTATAAAAGATATAAAATCAAGGGAATTACACAAAGAGAACTTTGGGGATTACCTAATAAGGGGTGAAAGACTTGAAAAAATTGACAATTACTGGTAAAAGTGTAGAAGAAGTTCTTGCAATATTTGAAGAAGAAATGAAAATAAACAAAAATGAATATGAATATTTAGTAATAGATAAAGGTTCAAGTGGTTTTTTTGGTTTTCTTGCAAGAGATGCTGTAGTGGAAATAACAATAAAAAAGGAATTTTATGAAAGAAAGCTTGAAGAATTTTTAAAAAACATTGTTTCCTATTTTGACTCAGATATTAAAGTAAGTGTTTTTTCTAAAAACCCTAGGCTTTTTATAGCTAGAATTGACGGTGAAGGAATAGGAAAAATTATTGGAAAACATGGTAAAGGTTTAGGTGCGCTTCAGCATATTGCAACAATATTTTTAAACAGACTTTCAGATATAAAAATTACTGTTATAATTGATGCAGGGGACTACAGGGAAAAAAGAAAAGAATTAATTAAAAAAATTGTAGAAAACGCAGTAGAAAAGATATCCGCTGGAGTAGAAAGAGTTGAGCTTGATCCAATGTTCTCTTTTGAAAGAAGGCTAGTTCACGAATTTTTAAAGAAATATCCACATGTTCATTCTTTTTCCGAGGGAGTTGAACCTTATCGATATGTAGTCATAGAAAGGAGGAGAAATCATGATAATATCCAAACCAGAAAAAGTAGAACCTATAATAATAGATGATGGAAAAATCGAGAAAAGGATATTGATAGGTTCAAAGGATGGAGCAAAAAACTTTGTAATGAGGCTGTTTAAATTAAAACCCGGAGCTAATACACCTTATCATACTCATGATTGGGAACATGAGATATTTGTTTTAAAAGGGAAAATACAAGTTGTTTCTAAAGATAACAAAACTGATGTTACTGCAGGAACATTTATTTTTGTCAAACCAAATGAAGAACATCAATTTGTCAATGTAGGGAATGAAGATGCTGAATTTATTTGTGTAATACCTTACATTGAGGGAAATGAATAGAGAAAATATAGAAAAGACACTTTTAAAACAAATTGCTTTCTTTTCAATATTAATATTAATAGTTTTACTTTTAGGGGTCCTTTATTATCACTTTGTTGAAGGACTCCCTTTTGTTGATGCATTTTTCTTTACTGCAATAACAATTTCTACAGTTGGTTATACTATGCCAGAAAATTTATCCGAAGCTGGTAGACTATTTACATCGTTTTTAATTTTTTTAGGTATAAGTGTTGTATTATATGGTGTTTCAACTGTTACTGCAATAATTGTTGAAGGAAAGTTAAGTAATTATATGAAAGAAAGGAGAAACAGAAAAATGATTAGTAAACTAAAGGACCACATTATAGTGGTTGGGGCGGGTAAAACTGGCCAATATGTAATTGGGGAATTAATTCGAGAAAAAGAAAATTTTGTTATAATCGATTTGAATGAAGAAAACATAAATAAAGTGGTTGAAGGTTATAACATATCAATTCCATATATAGTTGGCGATGCTGCAGAAGAAGATATATTACTTGAGGCAGGTGTAACAAAAGCAAAAGCATTAATAACTACACTTCCTGAAGATCATGTTAATGTTTTTGTTGTCTTAAGTGCAAGAACTTTAAATCCAACAATGACTATAATTTCAAAAGTTAGTGATGTAGCATCAATTAGAAAACTTATTTATGCTGGAGCTACGACTGTTGTTGCTGCTGCTGAGATTGCGGGCACTAGAATGGCACGTCTTACAACTCGCCCAGACAGTGTTAACTTTTTAGATCTTTTTGCATTTGGAAATGAGTCTTACAGAATAGAAGAAGTTAAAATACCTCCAAAGAGCTCTATAATTAATAAAAAACTTTCAGAATTACAACTATCTAAAAAGTTTAGAATAATGGTAGTAGCAGCTTTAAGAAAAGGAGAAAATATATTTGGACCTGATGGCGATTTTGAAATCTTAGAAGATGATTCATTAATGATTTTGGGTAGAAAAGAGGATATTGAAGAATTTAAGGAATTTGCAAAACTATAGGTTTTTCACCTTCGGATAAGAAAATCTGATTTTTCTTTTCATCTATTGCTATAGACAAGACAGAAATTTTAAAATTACTATATGAATACAGTACATTTCCAGAAAAATCAATTATTTTTATAGAATTATCGTTTGCTCCGGTTACTATCTTATCATTAAAAACTTTTATACTAAATATTGTTGCGTTATGAATATGTATCTTTTTAATTTCCTCATTGTTTAGATTATAAATATAACAAATTCCATTTTCATCACCAAAAACAAGATAATTTTTATAGATATCAAAGTCCCATATAGTACTTTCAGTATTAATTAACGTGATTTGTTTGTCTTTCAAAAAATCATACCTTATTATTTTTCCATTAATAAACGATAAAAACAAATAATTATTTTCTACTCTTATCTTAGTAATTTTTGAAGAAAATCGTTTTTCAAAGATAACATTTCCACTATTTAAATCATATCCGTATATAAATCCATCCCAACCACCAGAAAAAAGTAATCCATTTTGAAAATCAAGAGTCCAAACATAACCGCTGTGTAAAGAAAGTGTTTTAATGAGTCTTCCAGAAAAATCCCATATTTTTATAGTTCTATCACTTGATGCTGTTACAAATCTATTTTTGTCAATAATTTTTATATCTCTTATAACATCAAAATGTCCTTCAAATGTTTTTAAAAGAACTAATTTCTCACCATTAATTTTCCATATATTTATTTTACTACCTCCTGTAGTCACAAGGATGTCGCTATATGAATCAATTTTTGATATAATAAAATGTTTTTCAGATAAAGTCCCATACTCGTTAAAATTTTCATCAAAAATAATAATAGAACCATTATAATCTATTGCATAAAATTTTTTGTTATACGATTCAAGAAAAACAAGTCCTTTTTTCTCTAAAACATTATTGATTGAATTGCCTGAAAATGAGAATACTCCTTTTGAAGTAGATAAATATATTCTTGAATTAAAAACTACAGCATCGTAAATATTTGTATCTAACTTATATTTTTTACCTATTTCTCCATCAAATGTTATTGGTATACCATTCAAAATTTTAACAATTGGAGAATCTGAAAAGTCTTCTATGTTAAAATTATTATCAATTATATTGTAAGTAATTACTTTGCCTTTACTTGTTCCAAACAGTACCTTGTTATTATTAGTTTCGTAAGATATGAACCAATGATTTGGTATGGAAATATAATTAAAAAGTTGAAAATCTTTAAAAATAAAAAGCTCTTCATATGTACCAATAAATAAAAGATCTTTGAACTCTAAAATTAGTGTTATTTCATTCAGAGATTCGAACAAAACATTTGAATCTAGTAATAATTGGTTTTTTAAATTAACTATATAAAACTTTGAGCCAGAAATTTCAAAATTTGAAATTTTATAATACTTTTGTATAATTTTACCAGTTACAAGATCATATTTTAATAATGTCCCATCAAACTTTAATACATAAAGATTATTTTCAACAATTTTAGTTTTCTTTATTATTGAAAAATTGTTTGGAAAATATGTTACTCTATAAGTTCCGTCGTTATCTAATTTTAATAACTTACCAGAACTGGTACTAATAAATAAAGAGTTTTGGTATTTACATATACTCAAAATTCCGTCGTTAACCACTCGAAGCTTGTTTTTTAATTTACCATCAAAAAAATATATATATCCATCCTTATCTCCAAAAATCAATTTATTACTATCTGAGTATGCAGCTGTAAAAGAATTGGTTAATTTAATAATGGAGTTCTCATTTAATAAATAACCATTTGATGATACAAAGTATATTTTGTTTTTAAATTTTACAATCTTTATTAATTTATATTCAAAATTTAAAGTTTTAACAAGCCTAAAAGAAGATGTATCATAAACAATAACTACTCCTTTTTCATCACAACTATAAACTAAATTTCCATCAAAAAATATGTCTCTAACCCATGCGTCATGTTTATAATTAAAAACTATATTAAATTTTTCTTTGTCAACTAAATATACCCTATTAGCTGAACCTGAGAATGCAATAAAATTTTCATTGGAGGTTACAGTAAATATTGAACCATTTTCATACTCTATTTCTTTTATCAATGTTCCATTACGTCTATCATATATTTTTAGTTTATTGTCTGGCTTATAACCTCCTACGTATATATTACTATCGTCTATATGTAAAGCTCTTGCCCAAGAATTGTGTGAATAAATTGTTTTTATAATAGTAAGTTTTTTATAATCCCATATAATAACTTTTCCATCAGAAGCTGATGTATATAATAGATTATCAAAAACTTTTACCTGCCATATTGCTCCTTGGTGACCAAAAAGATTAAAATTAAATCCAAAAATTTTCAAAAAGATTATAATAACCAAAAAAATTACATATCTTTTCATATCAAATATAATAGCATAAAAGAGTTAAAATAAGAAACAGTAAAAAAATTAAACAGAATTATTCTTATTAATGACTAAACATTAATAGCTATCATTGTTGAAAATTTTGTAAGATGTTAAACTATACATGCAATAAAAACAAATATGAATGGAGGTATAAGATGGAAATAAAAGAAATTTTAGAATTAGTTGAACGTGAAAAAATAAACTTGATAGACTTAAAAGTTGTTGATATTTTAGGAAAGTGGAGACATGTAACACTTGCAAGGACAAACTTTTCTGAAAAAACTTTTTATGATGGTGTAGGTTTTGATGCATCAAATTTGGGATATGCAAAGGTTACTAATAGTGATATGATTATGATCCCAGATCCATCCACTGCAATGATTGAGTATATAGGTGATGATAAGGTTCTTTCAATGATCTGTGATGTTTATGATGTAGAAACAGGCGAGCCTTCACTTCATGATCCAAGAAGCTTATTAAAAAAGACTCTTGAATCAATTAATGATATTGCTGATAAAGTATATTTTGGTCCAGAATATGAATTTCATATTTTTAAAGATGTTAGATATACAGTTGAGAGTAATGATATTAGTGTTTACATTGATAGTGATGAAGGTTTTTGGAATTCGTTCGATAAAGGTGAATATTTTATTGGGAGGAAGAAAGGATATCATAGAATTCCGCCTTTTGACACTTTGATGGAAGTAAGAAATAAAATAGTAAATGAATTATTAAAATACGGTGTTCCAGTGAAATATCATCACCATGAAGTTGGAACATGCCAAGTAGAAATTGAGCTTAGTTTTGTAGATGCTTTAAAAGCAGCTGATTATACGCTTTTAGTAAAATATATTGCTAGAAAAGTTGCGAAAGAATATGGTTTGATAGTGACTTTTATGCCAAAACCACTGTACAATGAGGCAGGAAATGGAATGCATGTACATCAATTCATGGTAAAGAATGAAAAGAACATATTTGCTGGTAATAAGTTATATGGCCTTTCAGAAATTGCATTATCATATATTGCAGGTCTTTTAAAACATGCTGGCTCCGTAATGGCGTTTTCAAATCCTTCAACTAACTCATATAGAAGGTTAGTTCCAGGTTTTGAAGCACCAACAAACGCAGTTTTTGCTTTGGCAAACAGAACAGCAGCAATAAGAATTCCTGCATATGTCAAAGATGATAAGAAAAGAAGAATTGAGTTTAGAACAATAGATGCATCATGTAATCCATATCTTGCTTTTGCTGCAATGATTCTTGCGGGTATTGATGGCATTAGAAAATCCTTAGACCCAACTCAAGAGGGATTTGGACCGTTTGAAGGTGATGCGTATAACGAAAACATTAAACCACTTCCAACGTCGCTTGATGCCGCTTGTAATGAGTTAAGAAAAGATAATGAATATTTGACAGTATTTCCAAAAGAATTAATTAATCACTGGATAAGAATCAAATTGAGTGAGTCGAGAGAAATAATGTCAATTCCTCATCCAAAAGAATTTGAAAATTATTTTGACGTATGAGATTCAAATATTAATGAATCCCGGGATTTAAATATCCCGGGATTTTTATTTAAACATTTTGTAAAATAAGATGTTTTTGTTATAATTTAATAATGATAAAAAAATAAGTGGGGGTTAGGGAATAATATGAAAAAAATATTATTAGTTGATGATAGCAAGTTCTGGAGATTGCTATTGTATGATTTATTAAAAAGTAATTATGAAGTTTATATTGCTGATTCTGGATTTGATGGTATTAAAAAAGCTTTTGAATATTATCCTGATATCATCTTAACTGACTACAATATGCCCGATATATCGGGTATATTTTTATCCATTGTGCTAAGAAATTATGATGAGTTCAAAAATTCTGGAATATTTATACTTACAAGTTCTGACGATAAATTAAACGATTTTTGGGTAAAAAAGAGCGGTGCAAATAAATTCTTTTCAAAATCAATTTTTAAAGAAAAAGACAAGTTAGATGATTTTCTTATAACCTTGAAAATGAAGGATTTTTATTCAATTAAGACAAATAATCATAAAATTTCTAGAGAGAAAATATATGAAATTATAGAGCAGAAATTAAAAAGTGAGATTTTCCAAAAAGAAATTCTAAATTTATTAAAATATGTCAGAGATGAAAAGCATCTAGTTTTTAGATTATATAGCTTCTTTAAAGATTTATTTGATGTTGAAGCATTCTTTGCTTTATTACTTTCCGAATCAGAAGGTAGAATTTATTCATTCAATGGAAATGTGAGCAAAAATCATGCAAAAGCACTTTTATTATCTTATTTTGAAAAACCTACTATTCCTACAACCTGGACTTTCATTGGCGATTTTAATGATAATTCGAGTAAGAAAATAAAAGAACACAAAAAATTTCTTATAAAATTTGAAAACAAAGAAGAAGGGATAATCCTTGTGGAACCTAGGTTAAGCAATTTCAAAAGTATGACCGACTTGATATCCACTAGTTTGGGAGTCGTTTTTAACACTTTAAACAATTTTAAAGAATATATAAATGCCTCAATTTTTGATGGGCTTACAGAGTTGTACAACAAAAAGAACTTGATTATAAAAATTGAAGAATTTGTTAAAAAATATTCTACAGATTCAACTATTGCAATTATTGATATTGACAACTTTAAAAGTGTGAATGACAAATATGGGCATGTTGTTGGAGATAAGGTTTTAAAAAAACTTGCGGAGATTATTAAAAATAGTATTGATAAAAATGCCATTGCTGGAAGGTATGGTGGCGAAGAGTTTATAATTTTATTCAATTCTCCTGATGTTGCATTTACTACTATTGAAAAAATATTTGATACAATTCATAAAACGGATTGGGGGGATATTTTAAATGATAAAAGAAAAATTACAATAAGTTGTGGAGTTTCATCTTATAAAATGAATCAAACTATTACTGATTTTATTGACTCTGCAGATAAACTCCTTTATAAAGCTAAAAAAGATGGAAAAGATAGGTATTATTTTGAAAATTATAATTTAATGGAAAATAAATATATAGTTTAAAAGAAAGGGGTAGGGGTATGAAATATATAAAATTAACTCTTATATTGTTGATATCTATTGCATTAGTTATTGCAGGATATTTTGGAATATTAATATTAATTGGTACACTTACTGATTATAAACCTGAAAAAATAGAGAAAATTGAAGTAGAGAATGTTTCAACATTAACAATTGATAGTAGTAGGTTGACTATATTTGATTGGAATATAGGTTACGGTGGTTTAGGAAAAGATATGGACTTTTTCATGGATGGAGGTAAAAAGGCTATAACTGACAAAAATGATGTTTTAAAAAATCTTGAAGGGATAAAAGAAATACTTATAAAAAATGAAGCGGATATTTATCTTATACAAGAAATTGACAGAAATAGTAGAAGATCGGGGTATGTTGATGAGCTAGATTATTTAAAAGAAAATGTTTTTAAAAATTATAATATTGCATTTGCTTACAATTACAAAGTATTATTTGTTCCGGTTCCTTATCTAAATCCTACTGGAAAAATTGAAGCAGGGCTTGCAACATTTTCGAAGTATAAAATTGATGAAGCTTTGAGAATGGCTCTACCAGGTGAATATGAGTGGCCCACTAGACTTTTTCAGCTTGATAGATGTCTTATATTAACAAGGATGAAAGTAAAAAACGGAAAAGATTTGGTTATTTTGAATATACATCCAAGTGCTTATGATCCAGGTGGAAAGCTTAGAGAACAACAATTAAAATTTATAATGGAAACAGCTAAAAAAGAATTCGAACTTGGGAATTATGTAATTATAGGTGGAGATTGGAATAGTGAATTTTTTGATAATTTAGACTTTAAATATACAGAAGAAAAACCTGAATCTTATATTAAACTTCCGGATTTTTTCAAACTTGAGGGATGGAAATGGGCTATTGATAATACTGTTCCAACAAATAGATCTCTTAAAACAAAATATATTCCTGGGCAAAGTTTTGTTACTGTTATTGATGGTTTTTATGTTTCGCCAAATATTGAAATAGACTATGTGAAAAATATTGACTTGAATTTTGAATTTACAGATCATAACCCAGTAATTTTAAAAATTACATTAGTTGAAGATTAAGATGTATGAATTTATAAATGAATTAGAAAAATTTGATAATCAAAAGGAAAAATTTAAAATAATTGAACAAATAGAAAATTATCAAATTTATTGTTTGGAGCATTATTATCCAAAAAATTCTTTTTCTGATTTTGTTTTGGATGAGAGCGAATTAGATTTTAGAAATTTAGTTTTTAAATTTAAAAATGGAAACAAACAAGCACAAAAAAAGATTATAAAAAAATTGGTACCCTCTATTAAAAAATTGAATATTATAAGTGAAGATTTTATATTTTTAACAATACCAGCATCTAAGAAAGCTGAAACAGAAAAAAGATATAAATATTTTTCTAAGAAATTTTCTAAATTACTGAACATAGAAGATGGATATGGTATAATATCAAACAAAATTGAAAAAGAAGAAAAACATCTTTCAGGAAGAAAAGTAAATTTTTTAGATTACATTGAGATTGATGAGGAAAGAATAAAGAACAAAAATGTTATTCTCTTTGATGATATTATATCTTCTGGAAAAACATTCTTAGAAATTGCTAATCGGCTAAAACAATTAAAAGTTAAAAAAATAATAGGAATTTTTTTTAGCAAAAACTGTTTCAAATAAAAGTAATGATAGTAATTTATTTTTTGCAGGTTTCATTCCAAAAAAGTTACTAAATAATATAAAAAATAATGAACTAGCATTTAACATTGAAAAACATTATGAAAAAAAACATAAAAATGATTCAAAGATCTCGATTATTGCAAAGATATATAACAATATTATACTTAGAGGAATTCCTACATTGCCTTCCATTTTTTTAGAAAGAGAAATTCTTTCTTTGGGGAGAAAGGAAATAGGAATATTATCTGCATGGCTTCATAAAGCATTGATTGAATCCATTATTGATGGACTGTTTTTTAACAAAGAAAAATGGAAAATTTTAATTATTGAACGAGATTTTGAGTTTGCGAAAATCGCAATGATTGATTTTATAAACAATATTCGAAAAATAGCCCAGCTAAATGACTTAAATTTCCCGGATATTGCATTTGATGTAAAAAATCAAAATATGTTAAATTGCAAAGTTGAGTATAATTCGTATGACTTAGTGATTAACATAGGTTATACAAATACTGAAAAAACAAAAATTAATTCTAATAATTACATGTATGTATTCCCAAACACTCTAGAATCAAAAGTTAAATATGATTTTTATAAATTTCTACCTATCAAATACAATTTAGAAGGTAAAGAAGAAGTTTTAAAATATTTTTTGAAAAATATTTTTAGAAAAGAAGAATTTAGAGAAGGCCAAATTGAAATAATAAAAAATATTCTTTCGCTAAAATCAACTATAGGTCTTCTTCCGACAGGTTCTGGTAAATCTCTATGTTATCAGTTTAGTGCTTTATTTCAACCAGGAATGATTGTTATTGTTGACCCATTAAATTCTCTTATGATCGACCAATGCAATAATCTTAGCAATTTAGGAATTAAATCTAATGCATATATAAACAGTAACATAGGTAGTATTGAAAAAACTGAATTATATAAAAAGATATTAGATTGTGAAATAAAATACTTATTTATTTCTCCAGAGAGATTACAGATGAAAAGTTTTAGAAAAATTTTAATACAGTTTTTAGAGAATTACTCAATTCCTTTTTTTGTAATAGACGAAGCCCATTGTATTTCTGAATGGGGGCATGATTTTAGAACTTCTTATCTAAAACTTTATGATAATATAATAAAAACAATAGAATGTGAACCTATAATTCTAGCTTTAACAGGGACTGCTTCAAATGTTGTTTTAATAGATATACAAAAAGAGCTTAATATTCTTTCATTTGAATCTGTAATTTTTCCTAAATCTTATGAAAGAAATGAACTTGAGTTTAATATTTTTAGAGGAAAAGATAAAAGAAAAATTTTAAAGTGGATATTAGAATATGATTTACCAAGCAGATTTAAAGTTAGCCTAGAAAAACTTTCAGGAATAATATTTTCAAGTAAAATAAATGGAAAAGATGGTATTATATACATACATAAATATTTGAATGAATTTGGAATAAATTCAAAATTTTATTCTGGAAAAGTTCCTAAAAAAATAAAAATTTCAAATTATGAAATACAAAAGAAAATTATACAAACACAATTTAAAGAGAACAAATTTCCAGTTCTAGTTGCAACCAAAGCCTTTGGAATGGGAATTGATAAAGATAATATAAGATATACAATACATTATAATTTACCTTCATCGATAGAATCATTTTACCAAGAGGCAGGAAGGGCTGGAAGAGACAAAAATAAAGCTATATGTTATTTAATATTTACGGAACATTCTCGCACATTAACTGATTATCTCTTAAATACAGATAATGATGTTTCTGTTATTAAAGAAATTTTTAAAACTTCTCAAATAAAAGACGATGTATCAATTCAGTTGTATTTTCATTTGAAATCATTTCCAGGTAAAAAATATGAAATAATTGAAATTATTCATTTTTTTAATAAGTTAAGGGAAAATTCAAATAATTTCAAAAAAAATATTGTAAAGCTTCAAACAAAGGATAAGTATGTTGAAAAGATTCTCTATAGGTTATCAATTTTAGGAATTATAGATGACTATACAATTCGGTATGATAATAAAAATATAATCTACGAGATAGTATTAAAGAAATTTACCAAAGAGGTAGTATTGTTGAACTTATTAAAATTTGTTTCTCGGTATAAATTTAAAAATTATGTTGAAGAAACTTACAAATTATTAAAAGATAAAGATATTGAAGATTATATAGTGTTTCTAATTAATTTTATATATGATGAAATTGAAAAAAGGAAAAGAAAATCTTTGTATTATTTAGTAGAAATGTCTAGAAATTATTCAAACAACAATGACATAAAAAATTTTATAACTAACTACTTTTCAAAACATTCATATAGTGATATGTTAGATGAATTAAACAAAGAAATTAAGGAAGAAAAAATTTTAAAGTTTTTAGATATATTAAATCAGCTTGAAGATTACGAGATCAAAATTATATATAAAAGTCTTAGTAAATACAATAAAAATATTTCTATGAACCTTATTAGTGTTTTTTTGAAATTAATTTTAAATCAAAATATCAAAAAAATTATTCCAGAATGGGAATTTTTTTGCAAAAATTCTAATTACTTTTCTAGTAATTTCATTGAAAAAATCTTTATATTTCTAGAAAAATTTGATCATTTTGAGGAATTTTATAGAGTTTTTCTAAAGTATAATTATGACAAGAGTATAGTCAAAAAATATTATTATATAGACAAATCATTATCAGCTAAAATTATTTTAAATTCTTTGTACAAAGAGCTAAAAAAATTAACTTTAGAATTGGAGGGATAATTTTGGAAGAAATGTTTGAAGTTGAAGAAACTCTTAAAAAGATCAACTCTGAAGTAAAAAAATTAAAAACATACAATGATTCAATTGAAGTAATTGAAAAAAGTCTCAGTGAAATACTAAATAGTTACAAAAGAACGCTTTCCAAATTAGATGAATACATTAAAATAAACAACGATTTAGAAGCTCAAATAAAACAGCTAAATTTAAAATTGGAAAAAATGAATGATGATTTTTTTAAAGCTAAGAGATTTTTAAAAGATAATATTTTTGAATACTCAATTATAATCGTTTTTATAGTCTTTTTAATTTTTGAAATATTAAAATGAAATCTCTGCCCCTGGGGGCAGAGATTTTTTAGCCAACATTTTCTTCTAATTGTTTTGCAGAAATAACAGCAGTTCTAATATTATCCCAAACACCGAGTGAAGTAAATAATTGGTACCTGAGTAGAAGAAACAGGTTTGTCAATGCAAAAAAACTTCCGGGATCTTTTAAATTTATTCCTTGCTTAATTACTAAAAAATAGAATATCATGGAGAACAAGTTTCTTGAAAAATTAGATAAGATTTGATCAATAATATAAACTGATTTAGTTTTTTTCCAATAATAATTTGTCCTTTTTTTATAATTTTCAAATTCTGCCTTTTTAGCATTAAATAATTTAATTTCTTGGATACCAGAAAATGTATCTGCAACATAAGATTTTATTTCTAAAAACTCATCATTTAATTGTTTCAAATTTTTATAATAAAATGAGTTTGAAATTGCAAGAGTAATCAAAATTAAAATTGAAAATATTATCATATATATTCCTGAAAGCTTATCAATATAATACATTGCTGAAATATATGTAAATATTTTTAGTGCAAATACTACCCCATCTGTGCTTTCGTTGTTACTTACAAAATTGATCATATCTTTAACTGTTCTAAAAGAAATTTGTGAATAAAATGATGATGTTTTTTTTGAAAAATTTAAATAATCTTTAGACATAATTTTTTTATAACAATAGGTACCATAAAAATTCAAATATCTTCCAATAAAATAATATGAAAGGCATCTTTGAAAAAGTAAAAAAATATGACTTACCAATACTGCAAGAAAAAATAAAATTGCATAGTAGACATAGTTTTCATTTTTTAAAGCTGCTTTATTTATTAAATCTCTACTCAAAATTGATGAATACGAAATAAATATAGTTGACAGTACACTTAAAAAGCTTAATCCAAATAGTGAACAAAGATATTTTTTTGGCATCTTAAATATCCATTTTACAAATATCTTCACTTTTTTTCATCCCTTCTAAATTTTTCTGTCAATTCTTGTTCTGCTTTGAAAAACTTTTTTAAAAGACTTTTATCGGAGTGTTCACTAAATTTTCCTTTTTCTTTTATCTCTCCATTCTCCAAGACTGCAAATTCATCGGTAAGAGACAATATTGAAAATCGATGTGAAATCAGTATTAGTGTCTTATCTTCTACAAAGTCCTTAATATTATTTATTACTTCTTTTTCTACAAGTTTGTCTACTCCTTCTAAAGGTTCATCAAGAATAACAAATTCAGGATTTCTTAAAATTAACCTTGCAAGAGAAATTCTTGCCCTTTCTCCGCCAGATATATTTCTAGCTTCTTCTCCAAGGATAGTATCTAAAGTTCTTGTTTTTAAAAAATCGCTTAAACCTGCAAACTCTAAAGCATTGTATAATTCTTTGTCAGTTGCATCATGCTTTGCTATCAACAGATTGTCCCTTATACTTCTGTTAAAAATATGGGTTCTTTGACTTAAAACTCCAACTATTTCATACCAATTTTCAATGCTATTTAATGGTTTTCCATTTACAAGTATGTGTCCTGAATCAGGATTAATATATCTTAAAATTAGCTTTATTAAAGTGGATTTTCCTTCACCACTTGAACCTACTATTGATATTTTTTCGCCGTTTTTAATTTCAAAATTTAGATTATTAATTATTTTTCTACCTTCATATGAAAAATTTACGTTAATAAATTCTAATTTTTCAAACATTTTTACACCTCTCTTAAATAATTATCATAAGCATCTTTAGCTCTAGAAGCAGCCCACGCAATATAATCGCTGTCATTAATATAAACTTCTGAATAATTTTTAACATTTTCAACGTACCTTAAGATCATAATGGCAATTCCTGGAGTCAAATTGCCTTTAAAAACTTCAAAGCTTATAAATATTATTACTATTGGGATTATAACTGCTGAAAATAGTTCATAAGATAATCCAAACTTTAATTCAGATTTACCGAAGAGATCGTAAGCTTTCACCAAAGAATTATATCCATCTTTTAACCATTTCAAACTAAAAAAAAGAGAGTTATAATTTCTAATTTCTTCGTAACCTGAATAAAGATCAGAAAGTGTATTTGTAACATTATATTCTGATTCATTCATCTTTTCTGAAATCTTACTTTCTGCATCTACTTTTTTATTTGAAGAAAATAGCAAAAGAAAGAAATTAAAAATCATTAATAATCCTACTTTCCAGCTGTTTATAAATATCATTAGAGATGAAAATAAAACTAAGAATGGTAGGATAAAAACGAAAATAGCAAAACTTCCATAAAAAAATTCAAAGACATGCTCAAAACTAAAAATTCTATCCATTTCCTTTTTAGGATTTACTTCTAAATCTGATTTTTTCAAAACAGTAAATATTGCTTTTTCAAAAAGATATTTTGGACCATCAACAAGATAAAAAGTGATTCTAAAAAAAGAACTAATTTCAGAAAATATAAAATACAGAACATACAAAAGAATAAAAACAAAAAAAGGATACGAAAAATTTAAGTTTAAAAAACTGTCTACAATCTTTCCAAGAAAAATTGGGAGTATAATAGACAAAATCGATGATAAAATGTAACAAATATCAATAAATAATTTTTTAAACATTAGTTTTTTAGAAAGTAATTTGTGGTATGTGAAAAAATATTTATAAAACTGCTTCATATGAATCCTCCTATTTGTAAATAATGTAAGTTATAAGAAAATATTTTTCTAGATAATTTAATTGATAATCACTCCATCCACCCCCTCGTAATTTTGTGAAAAAAAAATCAAAGTTTATTTTATCATGTTTAATAAATTATGTCAAATAAAATTAAAATAGTTATATGGTACAATTATATTGTAATTGACAAAAGGGGGGTGAGGGAATGAAAAAAATACGTTTAGCAATTGTCGGTTGTGGTATTGCAGCAAGAGATTTACATTATCCCGCATTAAAAGCATTAAATGATAAGTTTGAGATTGTTGCGGTAACTAGTCGTACCAAAAAACATGCTGAAGAATTTGCCAAATTAGTTGGGAATCCAGAAGTATTTGACACCTATGAAGAACTTTTAGAGGCTGATTACATAGATGCAGTAGATTTAACCCTTCCAATACACCTAAATGTTCCCTTTGCTATAAAAGCAGTAGAAAAAGGAAAACATGTAATATGCGAAAAACCTATTTCTACTGATGTAGAATCTGCAAAACAGCTTTTAAATGTATCAAAAGAAACCAACAAGGTGATTTATATTGCAGAAAATTGGAGGCATATAAAAAAGTTCCGTTTGATTAAAAATCTTTTAAAAAATTTTAAGGAAGTATTATATTTTAATTGGAGAATTTTCGTAGGTATGAAAAAAGATAACAAATATGCAAAAACGGATTGGAGAAAGAAGCCACAACATATTGGAGGATTTTTATCTGATGCAGGGGTTCACCATGTTGCAGCAATGAGATTAATTTTTGGTGATATTGATTGGGTAACTGCCTATACAAAAGATTTTTCGGACTACCTTTCAGGACCTGATTTTATAAGTACAATTGTAGAATTTAAAAACGGAGTAATTGGAAACTATGTAGCATCTTACAGTTTCAATGAAGAAGAACAATTTGAGATTTATGGAAAAGAGAATACACTAAAAGTTTTAAAAAATAAAATTTTTTATAACGAGAAAGAAATAGATTTTGAAGAAAATATGGGCTATAAAGAAGAATTTGAAGATTTCTATGAGGTTATATTAAATAATAAAGAAAATGATCTTGGAAATTGCGAAGAAGCAATAAAAGATTTAGCTTTTTTTGAAGCAGCACTAAAATCTAATGGAAATAAAATTAAAGTAGATGCTTTAATAAATTGAATAGTTAAATGTTAAGGAAAAAATTAATATTT